>NZ_JBMFOO010000001.1:0-28148 GCF_049969575.1 Thermodesulfovibrio sp.
TTGAGATTTTTTGCTTAAGCTTGCTACTATAAAAAGATTTAAAAATTTTGGAGGTGGATTATGAACTTTTTAAATTTAATATCAGAGGCATATGCAATGGGCCCCACACCACAAGGTGCAGCACAGGGTGATCCCATTATGAGCCTTATTTTAAGCGTTTTACCCCTGGTTTTAATCATTGTTGTTTTTTATTTTCTCCTTATCAGGCCTCAGCAGAAAAGAGCAAAAGAACACAGGCAGATGCTTGAAAATCTTAAAAGAGGCGACAAGGTAATCACAGTGGGTGGAATATATGGAGTTGTTGAGTCTGTAAATCCTAATACAGTGGTTTTAAAAATTGCAGAAAATGTAAAAGTTAAATTTTCAAAGCAGGCTGTTGCTTCATTGAGACCTTCAACTGATGAGGATTAGTAAACAAGAATGAGAAAAGGCATTTATCTGAGAATTGCACTAATACTGGCAACTGTTGTTTTAGCATTTATTTTCTTTTTGCCAAATACTCCTCTTTTTGATTACATGCCTCAGTGGTGGAAAAAAAATATGCCTCACAAAGGAATCGTTCTTGGGCTTGACTTAAGAGGAGGTTCTCATCTTGTTTTTGAAGTTGACATTAAAAGGGCAAGACAAATAACAGTTGAAAGAATAGGCATGCATCTTCAGAGCCTTCTTGAGAAAAAGGGGATAAAAGCTTCAGTAAAAATCTCAGATGAAAAAATAATTATCCAGCCAGTAAATGATGAAGCGAAAAAGCTGGTAAAAGAAAACTATCCTGATCTTTCTATTTCCGTTCAGGGTAATAATCTTTTATGCGAACTTCCAGAAAGTGCATTCAAAAGAATAGAGACAACATCTGTTGAACAAGCAATAGAAGTAATTCGTAACAGGGTTGATCAGCTTGGAGTTGCTGAACCAATAATACACCGTCAGGGTGAAAATGAAATAGTTGTCCAGCTTCCTGGAGTAAAGGATCCGAAAAAAGCTCTTGAAATTATTGGCAAAACTGCTCAACTTGAGTTTAAGCTTCTTGATGAAGAAACTCCTCTGTGGAAAGAGCTTCCTTCACTTATTAAAGCAGGCGAGGAAGAAAGCTTTCTCAATAAATGGAAAAGTAAACTTCCAGAGGGTGATGAACTTGTCTTTCAAAAAATTGTAAATAAAGAAACTGGAGAGGTTTATAAAAGACCCTATATTGTAAAAAAAGATGTTTTACTTACAGGAGACCTTCTTGCTGAAGCCCATGTAAGCATTGATCAAAGATTTAACGAACCTTATGTATCTTTGCGTTTCAACGATGCAGGAGCAAAGATCTTTGAAGAGATTACAGCAAAGTATGTAAAACACAGACTTGCCATAATTCTTGATGGGAATCTCTATTCAGCTCCTGTAATTCAGGAAAGAATTGAAGGTGGAAATGCTCAGATTACAGGAAATTTTTCTATGGAAGAAGCGAAAGACCTTGCTATTGTTCTCAGAGCAGGTGCACTACCTGCACCTGTAAAGCTTATTCAAAATGTTACTGTGGGTCCAACTCTTGGTAGAGATTCTATTGAAGCTGGCAAAATGGCTGTTATTTTTGCAGCAGTGTTTGTTTCACTGTTTATGGTTTTTTACTATAGACTAAGTGGTGTAATTGCAGATTTTGCTTTGATACTTAATATTATTCTTCTTATCGGAGCACTGGCTGCTTTAAATGCAACGCTTACGCTTCCAGGAATTGCAGGAATTGCTCTTGCAATTGGAATGGCAGTGGATTCTAATGTTCTTATGTTTGAAAGAATAAGAGAAGAACTCAGAGTCGGAAAAACTCCAAAAGCAGCGATTGAATCAGGATATAAAAAAGCATTCTGGACAATTTTTGACTCCCATGTAACAACTCTTATAACAGCAGCAGTTCTTTTCCATTTTGGTTCAGGACCTATAAAGGGATTTGCAGTTACTCTTTCACTTGGAGTGGCTATCAACTTGTTTACTGCTTTAATAGGCACAAAAACAGTTTTTGACTTTATATACATTGGAAAGGAGCGAAAGAGCCTGAGCATATGATCCAGATACTTGGCAAAACAAACATTGATTTCTTAGGAAAAAAATACTTTGCCCTCGGACTTTCCTGTTTAATGATAATTGTTGGAATTTTTGCAATTTTTCAGATTCATGCTGGCAGGGCAAATCTTGGTGTTGATTTTGCTGGAGGATTAAGTCTTCAGGTGAAATTTTCTCAGCCTATAACACTTGCAGAGGTAAGAGCAGCGCTTGATAAGGCAGGGATAAAAGATGCTGATATACAGGAGCTTCCAACAGAAAAGAAAATTCTCATAAAGCTGAAAAAACAAAAAGAAAATGCCTACGAGGCAGTTGAAAATGCTATTAAAGAAAACCTTTCCAATAAAGAGCCTGTGGTTGAATCAATAACTGAAATTGGTCCAAAAATTGGAGAACGAACGAAAAGGGATGCTACTGTGGCAATTGCTGTTGCTACATTGGGAATACTTTTATACATTGCAATAAGATTCAGATTCCATTTTGCAGTCGGTGCTACTTTTGCAACCTTTCATGATGTTATGGCTTTACTGGGAATCTTTTACATTCTTGATAAGGAAATAAATCTGATTTTTATAAGTGCTCTTTTGACAATAGCTGGATACTCTCTCACTGACACAGTTGTTGTGTTTGATAGAATTCGTGAAAATCTTGGCAAAGTGGCAAAAGGAACAATGACCCTTGAGGCATTGATGAACAAAAGCATAAATGAAGTTTTATCAAGAACAATTATAACATCTTTTACAACATTCATTTCATCATTTGCTTTATTTTTATTCGGAGGAGAAGTCTTGCACGACTTTGCCCTTGCAATGATGATTGGAATAGTTATTGGAACCTATTCCTCCATATTTGTAGCAAGCCCTATTGTGCTACTACTTGGCAAAAATTCTCTGTTAAAGAAATAAGATGCAATACAGCGAATGGGTGGTTGTTAAGACAAATCAGGAATATCTTGAGTATCTGTCGAGGTTTTTGAATATATCAATTCCTGTGGTACAGGTTCTTGTTTCAAGGGGTCTAAAAGATGTAAATGAAATTTACTCCTTCCTAAATCCTTCAATGGATTTAATTGATCCCTTCAGTATTTCAGGAGTTTATGAAACTGTACGAATAATAAAGGAAGCTGTAAAATCAGGCATAAGGATTTTTATAAATGGAGATTATGATGCTGATGGATTAACAGCTACTGCAATTCTTTATGACATTTTGAAAAAGATGAAGGCTCAGGTTTTTTATCATATTCCCCATAGAATTCATCATGGATATGGTTTAACTCAAACAAGTATTGAAGAGGCAAAAAAAGTAGGGGCAAAGCTCATTATAACTGTTGATTGTGGAATAAGAGACTTTGAAATGGTTCAATACGCAAAAAAACAAGGAATACAGACAATCATTACAGACCATCATGAACCATTGACAGTAGACGGTAAGCTTGTTCTTCCCGATGCTCTAATCATAATCAATCCTAAAGTTGATGAAAACTCACCATATACATCTCTGGCAGGTGTCGGAGTTGCTTTCATGCTTGCTATGGCTTTAAATTCTGAAGAAGCCATGCAGTATCTTGACCTTGTAACACTTGGAACTTATGCTGATATGGTTCCTCTTAATACTGTTAACAGAGCATTAATAAAGCAAGGATGGCAGCTTATAGAAAATCCATGTAGAGTATCAATCAAGACATTAAAAGATATTGCATCAGTTTCTGGCAACATTAAAAAATTTCACATGAGCTATTGTCTTATACCGAGAATTAACGCACCTGGAAGAGTTGATCATGCAGCAGATGTGGTGAAATTCTTCGTTTCAGAGAATTTTGAAGAGATTGAAACTATTGGCAAGTGGATAAATCAGATGAATTCTTTAAGACAGAAAACAGAAGAAAAAATTATGGAAGAAATTGAAAAAAAGCTTGAAACAGAGTTTAATGACGAACCAGTTATTGTTTTATGGGGAGACTGGCATATTGGAGTTGTTGGCACAGTGGCAAGCAAACTTCTTGATAGATTTAACAGACCTGTATTCATAATGGCAATAGACGAAAACAAAGCAAAGGGTTCTGCAAGAGCTCCCAATGGTGTAGATTTACAGAAAATGCTTGGCAGTTGTAAAGACCTGCTTATACGCTTTGGAGGTCACAAGCAGGCAGCAGGAGTAATGCTTTATAAAGAAAAGCTTAATGAATTCAAAGAAAGGCTTTGCAAATTAGCAGGAAGCATGGACATGGAGCCCCAAAATGTGCTTCAGCTGGATGCTCAGGTCAGTCTATCAGAGGTCAATGAAAAAGTAACAGAAGAGATAAAGCTTCTTGAACCTTTTGGAGAGGGGAATCGTGAACCTCTATTTGGAGCAAAGGAGCTTACTGTGGTAAATTTAAGAAAGGTGGGCAGTAATCATCTTAAAATGTCTTTAAGGCAAAATGGGAAATATATTCCTGCAATAGGTTTTGACATGGCAAAAGAACCAATACTTGAGGGATGCCTTATTGATGCAGCATTCACTCCAGTGATAAATGAGTGGGAGGGAGTAAGAAGCCTTCAACTTCAACTTAAGGCAATTAGAAGGACACAACAATGAGATTTACAGTAACAGATTTATTAAATAAAAAAAAGCAAAAGCAGAAAATTACCATGCTTACAGCCTATGACTACATGACTGCTCATCTTGTTGATGAAGCGGGAATAGATATGATTCTTGTGGGGGATTCTCTTTCAATGGTTATTCAGGGAAATGATACAACCCTGCCTGTAACAATGGAAGAGATGCTGTATCATACAAAGATTGTTGTAAAATCAACGAAAAGAGCAATGGTTGTGGCTGACATGCCTTTTATGTCTTATCAGGTAAGTGTTGAAGAAGCAGTAAGAAACGCAGGAAGATTTATCAAGGAAGCTGGTGCACAGGCTGTTAAACTTGAAGGTGGAAGGGAAATTCTTTCTCAGGTAAAAGCTATTACAGAAGCAGAGATTCCTGTTATTGGACATCTTGGTCTTACACCTCAGGCAGTGCTCAGAATGGGAGGATACAGACTTCAGGGTAAAACAGAAGAGCAAGCAAGAAGAATAAAAGAAGATGCTTTAAGACTTCAGGACAAGGGTGCTGTGGCAATAGTTCTTGAAGTAATTCCAAAGGAGCTTGCTCAGGAGATAACTGAAAGCCTTGAAATTCCAACAATAGGGATTGGAGCAGGTCCTTATTGTGATGGACAGGTTCTTGTAATTCATGACTTGTTAGGACTGTTTGAAAAATTTACACCAAAATTTGTAAAAAAATATGCGAATTTAAGAGAGGAAATTTTGAAAGCAATAAGACAATACAAAGAAGAAGTTGAAAAAGGCGAGTTCCCTGCCGAAGAACATTCTTTTTAGGTTGAAGGAGTTAGAGATGCTACAGCCTGAAAAACAATTTGAAATTATAAAAAGAGGAAGCGTTGAAATAATTCTTGAAGAAGATCTAAAAAGAAAACTTGAAAGAGCTTACAAAGAAAAAAAACCCTTACGAGTAAAAGCAGGTTTTGATCCAACTGCTCCAGACATTCATCTTGGACATACTGTTCTTCTTGAAAAAATGAGACAGTTTCAGGAGCTGGGGCATGAGGTAATCTTTTTAATTGGTGATTTTACAGGAATGATAGGAGATCCCTCTGGCAAAACAGAGACAAGAAAACCTCTTACGAGAGAGGAAGTGCTGAAAAATGCTGAAACATATAAGGAACAGGTTTTTAAAATTCTTGATCCTGAAAAAACCATTGTCCGATTCAACAGTGAATGGTTTGGCTGTATGTCAGCCCTTGATATGTGTAGGCTTGCAGGTGCTGAGACAGTTGCAAGAATGCTTGAAAGAGAAGACTTTAAAAAACGCTTTACAGAAGGCAAGCCAATAAGTATTCTTGAGTTTCTTTATCCGCTGCTTCAGGCTTATGACTCTGTTTATTTAAAAGCAGATGTAGAGCTCGGTGGCACTGATCAGAAGTTCAATCTCTTAATGGGAAGACAGTTGATGAAAATGTATGGAATAGAAGAACAGGTTATAATCACAATGCCTCTTCTTGAAGGGCTTGACGGTGTGCAGAAGATGTCTAAAAGTCTTGGTAACTATATTGGAATAAACGAACCTCCTGATGAAATGTTTGGAAAAATAATGTCAATAAGTGATGAGCTGATGCTCAAGTATTACGAACTTTTAAGCCACATATCAATTGAAGAGCTTAATGAATTGAAAAATGGTATAAAGGAAGGCAGAATTAATCCAAGAGATGCAAAAGAGGCTCTGGCAGTTGAGCTTGTCAGTATATATCATGGCAGTGTAGCAGCAGAAAAAGCAAGGCAGAGATTTATTAAACTTTTCAAACAGAAAGAGATTCCCGAAGACATTCAAACTGTAAAAGTAAAGGATGAAGGATATGGAGTATGGCTTCCAAAAATCCTTAAAGAACACGGTGTTACAAAAAGCACATCAGAGTCAATAAGGCTTATTGAGCAGGGCGCAGTCAGGGTTAACAATGAGCAAATCATGAACTCTGACATAAAACTTAAAGCTGGCGAGTATATTGTAAAAGTAGGCAAAAGAAGATTTATCAAAATAATAGTGAACTGAATATAAATCAATTCAAAAAATTCACATAATCTCCTACCCCCTATCTTACAATGTTCATTAATTCATTTAGTATATTGTCAGTTGTTGTAATTACTCTTACATTTGCCTGATAGGCTCTTTGAGCTGCGATCATTCGGATAAATTCCTCTGCAAGATCTACATTGCTTGATTCAAGAGAGTTTGCATATACAGAGCCAACTCCAACTGTTCCAGGTGCACCGTAGGTTGGTCCACCAGAACCATAGGATTCAAGAAATAGATTTTTCCCAACTTTTGTGAGATTATGAGCTGCAACAAACTTTGCCAGAACAACCTGGGCAACTTTTTTAACCTGACCGTTTGTAAATACACCTGATATAACTCCATTTTGATCAACTGTTATTGCGATAAGATTTCCAGCAGTGTATCCATTCTGATTTTGAAATACCACAGCATTGGGTGAACCATACTGAGTTGAGTCTGTAAAATCAAAGGTAATATTCTGCGGATTAGTAGCTCCCCAGGCTGAAAAATCAAAGCTTGCCTGAGGATTGGTTGGTGAAACTGTAGTAAGTTTTCCATCCGAACTAAATGTTAAGGTTATAGGCTGTGTTCCTGGTGTGCCAGAGTCAAAGTCTATTTCTTGATAGTTTGGGGTTCCTGTTGCACTACTGTTGTATATAACATGTGCCTCCCATGTGTTTGCTGCAGTTTTTACAAAATATGTATAAACAAGATGGGGATTGCCAAGACTGTCATAAACTGTTATTGCTGTTGAAAAATTATATACTGACGAATTTGGTAGATTTGCTCCTGGAGTAAAACTCCATGTTTTAATATCATCTCTTGAGTCAAGATTTACCTGAGTATTTATTTTATTAGTTGCAGAGGGTTCGCTCATCAATCCTGCAAGATATACATCATTAATTTCACCTGTTACATTTCCAGTTGCATCCATTTTGTATGCTTGAAGCCTGTATCCATTGGGATCAACGACATAGCCATCTTTGTCAAGTCTGAACTGACCTGCACGGGTGTAGTAGGTTGGACCATTCAGTTGCCTTACAACAAAAAATCCATCTCCTTCTATTGCTAAATCAAGAGGATTTGCAGTTGTTTCAAGAGTTCCCTGGGTAAACATTTTTTGAATATCTATAATCATTGTTCCACGGCCAACCTGCATTGCAGAGGCTCCACCAAGAGTCTGACTCAGGATATCTCCAAAATTAGCCCTGCTTGCTTTAAAACCAACAGTGTTTGCATTGGCAATGTTATCTCCTATTACTGAAAGGGCAAGTCCGTTTGCATTCAGTCCACTTATTCCTGTAAAAAGTGATGTTAACATACTATCACCTCCCTTAGGATTTTATTCCCTGAATTTCATCAAGAGATATGGTCTTGCTTCCCACATCAATTTTGAGTTTTCCATCTTGATAGCTTATTCCTTTTACTGTGAATTCTTCTGAAGAGGTTGTTGTAATTGTTTTATCAATTAGAGTTGCTCCAACCAATAAAGCATCTTCTTTTGTTTTTGTAGATATAAAACTATTTAGTGTGTCTCCGATATTAATAATCTGTTCAAGAGCTGAAAACGTTGCAAGCTGTCCTACAAATTGAGTATTATCCAATGGATTTAATGGATCCTGATACTTAAGCTGTGCTGTAAGAAGCTTTAAAAATGCTTCTTTATCAATTTTGTTGTTGCCAGTACCTGTTGTTTTTGGTTGCACTGTGTAAAGAGGATTATTAAATATGCTTGTTACATCTGCCATTTTTTATTCCTCCTTATACGAAATATTCAAAAAATTTTTGATTGCCTCTGTATTTTCTCTGTCCCTGACCATTGTAGGAATCAGAATATCCGCGATAATCCTTCATCAAATCAAGCAAGAAATCAGAGACTTTTATGCCTGAAGACTGAAGATTGCTTTTAATTTCCGGGATAAGAGCTGTAAGTGCCTCCTTTACATGGGGATAATCAACTTTCATATCAGCCCTGAGACCTGCATTGTCCATAGAAAGCTTAATCAGTATTTTACCAAGCTCTGGTGGTTCAAGCTGAACTACAACTGTTTTTTGAGAACTGGATACAGCCTTAAAAACTATATCTGAGACTTCACTTATCCGTGTAAAGGGAAGTTCAATTTTTTGCTCAAAATTTTTAATTTCATTGGTTCTGTCCTGAATATTGTGAAAAATATTTAATTGTGATGATAGCTCTTTGTTATTGAGGGTTTTTTTCATGATATAAGCATTTGGAAATTCTGAGTTATCACTGTCGCTTCCTGAATAGGTCTTAACAGCATTTAAGAGGAAAGTTGAAGGAGTTTCTTCGTGTAGTTTACCCTGACAGGAGGATGTTGGATTAAAAAGAAATTGCTCAGAATTATCCTTGTCTGAGTAATTTTGAACCGTGTTTGATAATTTTGGACTGTATATGTGTTGATTTTCTTTGTTTAAAAGGATTTTATTATCAAAATTTTCAAGTAAACTCTGAATTTCAGAGTTGTTATTCTGGGATTTAAGATTTTGCAAAAGACTGTTCAATTCTTTTATTTCTATCTGACCTGACTGAAGAAGTCTGACATAGGCTTTTAATTCAGAAGAAAACTCTAAAGACTGAAAGAGTTCCTGAAAGTTTTTGATATCCTGCAATAGAAAGTTGTGAAAAGAGGCAAATGGAAAAATAAATGGATTGTTATTTATTGAAGCTTTGGTTGAGAGGTCTTTGTTTTCAAAGAAAAGCTGTAGTAGTTCATTGAAAATCTCGTCAAATCCTGTAGATTTACTTTTTGCTACTGCCTGATTTTTAATTATATTTAATAGCTCCAGATTTATGTTTTCTGTTAACATCATACCAAAAAACAATTCAATCTTTATGCCAGTTTTAGTTTATTGATTTTAAAAGGTTTTTTATATTGAAAACGCAGATTATGAAGAGAAAAATTTTCCTACCTGGATGACTTTTCCTTTATTGAAACGATTTTCTTAGAAAGAATAGCTGCTTTTTCTGGATTTATATTGGCAAGAATTTTCCCTGCCTGACGTGGTTTTATTGCAAGAAGCAAAGCTACTGCAGTGTCTTCATCAAGTTTTTCAATTCTTGAAGCAGCCTCTTCAGGAGGCATTGCTTCGTATATTTTTGCAAGTCTCTGATAGTTTTCCTGCTGAGATTTTTCAAGCTGAGCTTTAAGTTCCTCCTGCTGCTTAATCTTTGCTTCAATCTCACTCTTAAGTTTTTTCAACTCCTCGGTCTTTTTAGCAATATCTTCCTGAAGAATCTTCAATCTGTCTTCTTCTATGGATGTAGTTTGTTTATTTGATGTCTGCTGACCGATTAAAGTGCCTGCTGCCAATCCTAAAACAAGAATTAATATGGAAAGAATAATTGCTCTTTTAAACATCATTTACTCCTTACCTGACTTAAAAATACATCGGAAATTAGTTTCTCTTCAAGTTTTTCCAGATGTATTTTTATTCTGCTAATGAGTTTATCATAAAGCTGCTCAATTTTTTTTCTTTCTTTGAAAGCTTCTTCATAAACCTGCCTCTGGGCTTCCAGTTCATCATCTATTTTTTTTATGATTTCTCGAGTTTCCTTTAACTGTGTCAAAAGATACTGCATTTCATCATAAATTGAAAGGAGCTCCACTGAAGTTGCTTCCTTAAGAAAATCTACAGAGCTGAATCTTTCCTCAAGCATTCTTAAGTATTCCTCCAGTTTTTGCCTTTCCGATAGGATGTTTATAAACTTCTGTTTTTCAAGCTCTTCTTCCCACTCTTTTAATCTGAGTATCATATTTAATGTATTTACATTCATTGCCCTTCAAATAAACTATAAAGCTGATTAAGACTTTCCTGAAAGCTTACTCTTTCATTTATATCCTGCCTTAAAAAATTGTTTATTTTATTCATCATCTTAATGGCAAAATCAACCTGTGGATTTGTTCCTTCTTTGTATGCACCTATGTTTATGATGTCTTCATATCTTGAATAGATTGCAAGAAGCTCAAGAAGCCTTTGAGCATACTCAAGATGTTTTTTATCTACCACATCTTTCATCAACCTGCTTATGCTTTTCAGTGGATCAATTGCTGGATAGTGATTTCTATTTGCAAGCTCTCTACTTAAGACTATATGCCCATCAAGAATTGCTCTTGATGCATCTGCAACAGGATCTGTAAGATCATCTCCTTCAACAAGTACTGTGTATATTCCTGTTATGGAGCCACCATTTTTCGTAACTCCCACTCTTTCAAGAAGCTTGGGCATTAAGTTGAAAACACTTGGCGGATATCCTTTCATTGTGGGAGGCTCACCTGCTGCAAGCCCGATTTCTCTCTGAGCCATTGCAAAACGGGTAAGGGAATCCATAAGTAAAAGTACATGTTTACCCTGCTGTCTGAAATACTCTGCTATGGCAGTTGCTAAAAAAGCACCTCTAATACGCGCAAGTGCTGGAGTGTCAGAGGTTGAAACAACAACAACTGATTTTTTTAATCCATCAGCAAGATCATTTTCAATAAATTCTCTTACCTCTCTGCCACGTTCGCCAATCAGTGCTATTACATTTATATCAGCTGATGTGTATCTTGCAATCATTCCAAGAAGAACACTTTTACCAACTCCGCTTCCTGCCATAATTCCTATTTTTTGTCCTTTTGCACAGGTGACAATAGCATTTATAGCTCTTATCCCAAGATCAAGGGGCTCTCTAATTATTTCTCTTTCAAGGGGGTTAATGGCCTCTTTATATATTGGAAAAGGCTTTCCTTTTAATGGCTCTTTACCATCAATTGGCTTTCCTGTTCCATCAATTACTCTTCCAAGAATATCATCACTCAGAGGGATGTAGCTCTGTTTTCCATTTACAGCAATTTTTGCTCCTGTTTTTATTCCATAAATCTCACCAAGAGGAGAAAGTAAAACTGTACCATTTTTAAAACCTACGACTTCAGCTTCAATCCGATTATCTTCACTAATAATTTCACAGATGTCTCCAATACTTGCATTTATTCCAACACTTTCAACAATGAGTCCAACAGCCTTTGTTACTTTACCATAAACTTTTATTGGATTTAGTTGTTCCAGAGCCTTGTGAGCTTCATTGAGAAAGGATTGAATTGAGAGCATTTTCTATCTCCTTAAGTCTTTGCTCAACTGTTGAAACAATATGTTGAGATTGAGTTTCAATTGAACAGCCTCCTTTAATCTCATCTGAAGGCTCTATCTGAATGCTTGCTCTGTCAATTTCAAGTTCATCAATTTTTTGAGAGATATAATCATAATCCTCTGGACTAATTTTTATAATGATTTTTTCCTCACTTAAAGGGATGGTTTTCAATGCTTCTTTAACAATTGAAAGAGTTGCTTCTTTATCAAGAGAAATTTTTGTAGCCACAACTTTTTCTGCTATCTGAAAGGCGAGTTTTAAAATCTGTGGCAGAAGAGATTCTATCTGCTTATGTTTAAATTCTCGGAGCTCCTTTATTAAGTTTTTAAAAACTTCCGTAGTTTTTGAAAGTTCATCAGATTTTTCTTTTATCTCCTTTTGGCCTTTGTTAAAACCTTCTTCGTAGCCTTTTTTAACTCCTTCATTAAATCCTTCTTTATAGCCTTTGTTAAAACCTTCTTCGTAGCCTTTTTTTATAATTTCTTCATTAATTTTACTTTCCTGTGGAGTCTTTTTATTTTCATCAAAGGAAAGTGGCACATAGGGTCTAACTTTTCTATGTAACAATTGCCTCTCCTCCTCTTTTGCCAACAACAATTTTGCCTTCTTCTTCAAGTTTTCTTGCAACCCTCACAATGTTCATCTGCGCCTTTTCAACATCGCTGACACGAACAGGTCCTTTTGCTTCCATTTCTTCTTTAAGTATTTCAACTGCTCTCTGAGACATATTCCTGAAAATCTTTTCCTTTAATTCTTCAGAAGCCATTTTAAGAGCAAGGGCAAGGTCATCAGTTGAAATCTCTTTAAGAATTGTTTGAATTCCTCTATCATCAACATATAAAAGATCTTCAAAGGTAAACATAAGCTTTCTTATTTCATCAGCTAAAATTGGATCTTTTTCTTCAATATTTTTAAGAATTAACTCTTCACTGGTTCTGTCCATCTGATTGAGAATTTCAGCAACTGTTTTTATTCCACCAATTCTTCTTGATTGCGTGTATGAGCGAAGCTGACTCTGCAAAACATCTTCAAGTTCAGTTAAAATTGTGGGAGAAATCTGGTCAAGATTTGCAATTCTTTGAGAAACCTCTATTTTAAGCTGCTCAGGGAATCTGCTTAAAACTTCTGCTGCCTGTGTTGGCTCTAAATGGGCAAGCACAATTGCTATTGTCTGAGGATGCTCTCTTTGAAGCATTGTTGCTATGCTCTGAGAATCAAGCCATCTAAGAATATCAAAGGCACTTGCTCCACTTTCAATCTTACTTATGAGCTTTGCGGCCTGCTCCTCGCCAAAAGCCTTTGTAAGTATTGTTTTTATGTATTCCTCATCAACCATAACAGGAGCAGCTCCAATTTTTTCAGCAAACTCTTTAAGCACTGCTTCAGCTTCCTCAGGAGTAAGTTTTATTCTTGACATCATTGGAATAATTCGAGCAAGTTCAATGGGATCAAAATGTTTGAAAAGCTCTGTTGCTGCATCTTCACCAATTAAAGAAAGAAGTGCTGCAACTTTTTCTATGCCTGAAAACTTTCTCATTTACTCGCTTATCCACTCTCTTAGAATGGCAACAACTTTTTTGGGATTTATTTTTGCTATTTGCCTTATTTCCTCTTTTATATCTCTTTCTACCGGAGGAGGCACTGCTTCTTCAGATATAACAATTTCTTTTTTGACTTTTTCTTCAACAGGCTTTTTAAGTAACTCAATGAGTGGTTTTACAACAAAAAGAATTATAAGTGCAACAATAATCAGAGGTATCAGATATTTAAGAACTGTTTTTGCTATGCCTATATAATCAATCCCTGGTTTTTCTTCCGGTATGACTTCAAAGGGCATGCTTTCCACTATCACATAATCACCTCTTTCTTTATTATATCCTATGGCTGCCTGAACAAGCTCCTGATATTTTTTTATCTCTTCTTCACTTCTTGGAACATAAACTTTTTTACCCTTTTCTTCTCTATAAGTTCCATCAACCAGAACAGCTACAGATATCTTTTTTATCTGACCTGTGGATTGCAAAATTTTGCTTATACTTTTGCTTACTTCATAATTTATGCTTTCCTGCTGTTTTTGAGATTGCACAGCCTGAGTAGTAGCACCTGGAGCCTGCCCGGGTTGATTTGACAGCACTCCAGGAATTCCTCCTGGTTGAGGAGACATTGTCTTTTCCTGTGAACGCTGTTCCTGCCTTATTGCAATTGTATCTGGATCGTA
This sequence comes from Thermodesulfovibrio sp., assembly GCF_049969575.1. Taxonomy (NCBI): domain Bacteria; kingdom Pseudomonadati; phylum Nitrospirota; class Thermodesulfovibrionia; order Thermodesulfovibrionales; family Thermodesulfovibrionaceae; genus Thermodesulfovibrio; species Thermodesulfovibrio sp. The sequence goes on from NZ_JBMFOO010000001.1 coordinate 14,007, forward strand.
TTTTTCTTCAACCTTTTCAACCTTTGAAAAATCTATATCTGCAGAAACCCTGACTATTGCTTTTCCTTTTCCAACAATGTTTTCAAGCATGCTCTGAAGATTTTTTTCATAGGTTTTTTCAATGTTTCTTTTGTATTCAATCTGAGAAGCCTCAACAAGCTGTGTTGGGTCTTTTGGTGCGGAAAGAAGATTGCCATACTGGTCAATAACAGTTACATACTGAGGAGAAAGTCCTTCTACACTGCTTGATACGAGATGAACTATGCTTGAAACCTGCTCCTTTGTAAGGGTTCTTCCTGGCTTAAGTTTAAGCACAACAGAGGCTGTTGGATGGTCTTCCTTTTCTGTAAATATTGTTTTTTCTGGAATTGCTATGTGAACTCTTGCCTCGGAAACTTCCTGAAGCTGTTTTATTGTTCTTTGAAGCTCACCTTGCAAAGCCCTTATATAGTTTATACGCTGAGAAAACTCTGTAAGTCCTATCTGAGTTTTATCAAATATTTCAAAGCCAACTCCACCTCCTGAGGGAATCCCATGGGCAGCCAGTTCAAGCCTCAATTCGTAAACTTTATCAGAAGGCACATATATTGCATTATCTTTTACTTGATATGGAACTTTTTTCTCCTTAAGCTTATTTATTACATTTCCTGCATCCTCTGCAGAGAGATTGCTATACAAAACTTGATAATCCTGCTTTGGTAGCCATAAAATTAATGTGAAGACAATAGCAAAAACAATTACAGCAACTCCTGCAAGAGCCAGCTTTCTGCTTGCTGGCATATTTTTAATATTTTCTAAAGCTGTTTTAATTCTATCAATGGCTGGCATTTTTTATTAAACCTGCATGCGAGAGATCTCTTCGTATGCTGTTATTACTTTGTTTCTGACCTGAATGAGTGTTTGAAGGCTGATATCAGCCTTTTGCATTGCCAGCACAACTTGATGAATACTTAATTCACCTTTTGCAAAAGCTTCAATTGCCTTTTGAGCCTCCTGCTCTACCTGAGATGCCTCTTTTATAGCATCCTTTAGAACCTGTTCAAAGGATTCTTTCTGCGTTCCCTGTAAATTCTGTAATTCCTGCAATGTCTTATTTAGAGTTTCACTTATGTTTTTTATCTCTGTCACAGCTGCCCTCCTAAATTCTTAATAAATCAATTGTTCTCATAAACATATCCTTATATGAGTTAATCATCGTAAGATTTGCTTCATAGGCACGGGATGCAGAAATAAGATTAATCATTTCTTCCATTGGATTTACATTTGGATATCTTACATATCCATCTTTATCTGCATCAGGATGCCTGGGGTCATAAACAATTCTCGGAGGTCTCTGGTCTTGTACTATTTTAACCACATCAACACCCTGAGAAATCTGGTCATACATGTATGTCATAAAAACAACATCCTTTCTTCTATAGGGACCTCCTTCCGGAGTTCTTGTTGAGTTTATGTTTGCAAGGTTTGAAGCAATTACATTGAGCCTTATTTTCTGGGCTTCAAGCCCAGTTGCTGCCACCTTGAGAGGTAAAAATATATCCTTCATTATCTACCTCCTTTGATTGCATCTTTAATCATGCGAATTCTTGCTGAAAGAAGCTGAGTTGCAGTATTATACATGAGCATTGTCTCTGCAAATTTTGTCATCTCTACTTCTATATTAACAGTATTTCCATCTCTGTTTGGCATAGTTGTTTTAGCTTCAATTACTTTATAACTCCCTGTATCGTTTTCAACTGCTCTTTTTAATTCTTCCTGAAAATTTATGTCCTTTGCTTTATAACCTGGTGTATCAGCATTTGCTATATTTGAAGCAAGAATTTTTTGCCTGTAGGCACATATATCCATTATTTTCTCAAGAATTTTTATTGAACTGTCCATTTTTTACACCTCTACCTTTAGAGATTTCTTAACCAGATATAAGCAAAATTCGTGCCTGAATTATAAATCTTTGAGTCCGTATTCATTTATTTTGTTTCTCAATGTTCTCACACTTATTCCAAGAATTTTTGCAGCCTTTGTTCTATTTCCCTGAGTTTTCTTAAGAGCGTCAATTATTAAATCCTTTTCTGCATCTTTTATTTTGCCAATTTTTATTGATTTTTTTCCCTCAAAAAAAATCTCATCCTCAGGAACCCTTAATTGTCCATCTGGACTCAGGACAGCAGTCCTGTAAATGAAATTTTCAAGTTCTCGGACATTGCCCTGCCAGGAATTTTCAAGTAAGTATTTTTTCATCTCCTCTGTAATGATGAAATTTTTTGACATCTTATTTGAAAGCCTCTTTAAAAAAAACTCAGCAAGAGGAATAATATCTTCAGTTCTTTCTCTAAGTGGAGGAATTCTTAATGGAAATACATTTATTCTATAAAAGAGATCTTCTCTGAAATTGCCTTTTTTTACCTCCTCCCAAAGGTCTTTGTTTGTTGTAGCAATTATTCTTACATCTACACGAACAGGTTTTGTACCACCAACTCTGTCAACTTCCTTTTCCTGAATAACCCTTAAGAGCTTTGCCTGAAGTCTATATGCCATCTCACTTATCTCATCAAGAAGAATTGTTCCTCTATTGGCAAGCTCAAATTTACCTAACTTTCTTTCAGTAGCTCCAGTAAAGGCTCCTTTTTCATGTCCAAAAAGCTCTGCCTCAAGAAGTGTTTCAGTAATGGCTGCACAATTTATTGCAACAAAAGGCTGATTTGCTCTCGGGCTATGCTTGTGAATGTATCTTGCAATAACTTCTTTACCAACCCCGCTTTCTCCTGTTAGCAGGACTGTAATGTCTGTTTTTGCTATTTCTCTTGCAATTTCAAGGATTCTTCTCATTTGTGGAGCCTCTGCAACAATTTCATCCTCTTCAGGGATAAGCCTGAAGACAAGAGATTTCAGAGTATCCATTGAAAAAGGTTTCATAATATAGTCCACTGCACCAAGCTTCATTGCTTTCACAGCATCTTCAACAGAGCCATATCCTGTAATCACGATTACAGGAGTAAAAATTCCTCTTTTTCTTATCTCAGCAAGAAACTCAAGACCACTCATTCTGGGCATTTTTACATCAGTTATGATCAAAGAGAAATCACTCAGGTTAACTGATGAAAGAACATAGGAAGGGTCTCTGTAATAATGAGAAGCAAAGCCAAAACGAGACATTGCCTCTTTTAGGGCAAAGCCCATGTCAGGTTCATCATCTATTATAAGAACAGATTTCATTTCAATGGTAAATAAATTGCAAATTCTGTGCCTTCATTAATTCTACTTTTTACTTCAATTCTTCCCTGGTGAGCAGAAATTATACTTGCTGTAATACTAAGCCCAAGTCCTGTGCCTCTGTCTTTTGTGGAGAAAAAGGGATCAAAGATTTTATCAACTATTTCACTGTCAATTCCATGACCAGTGTCTTTAATGGTAAGCCTGACAAAATCACCATCATTACATGCATCAATAGTAATTGTTCCACCCTCTGGCATTGCTTGATATGCATTAACAAACAGATTTATCAATGCCTGCCTCATAAGAGAAGAATCAAGGTGAAGAAAAATTATTTCTTTTATTCTGTTTTCAATTTCTATCCCAACTCTGCTAAAAAGTTCCTGAAACTCCTTTATTATTTCATCAATCAATTCATTGAGGCATATAAAAGTTTTTTTGGGAGTTATCCCCCTTGTAAAACTCAGCATATTTTCAAGGGTATTTCTTAACATCTTTACAGAGCTTGAGATTCTCCTTGCATAATCTCCATGAATTCCTTCTTTGAGGTCTTCAGATATCATATTGGCAAAAAGCTCAATGCTTCCAAGAGGATTTCTTATTTCATGGGCTATTTTCATTACAAGAGAGCCCATTGCACTGAGCCTTCTGTTTCTTTCATTTTCTGCTTCAAGTTCCTTTATTCTCGTAATGTCTTTACAGAGAAAAACTCTGCCGATTTTATTTCCTTCTGAATCAACAACCTCTGATTCTGAGACTATTGCATAAAAAGGCTTTCCAAGGTCTGGATAAATCATGTCTGCCTGAATTTTTATCGGTAAATCTCTTTTGCCAATAACATTTTCTGCTTTAATATTAAAGAGATTTTCACCTGCTCGATTGATTAATCTTATGACACCTTCGCTGTCAAAAAATACAACAGCTATATCAATGCTTTCAATTATGCTACTAAGCAGTCTTTTTTTCTGTTCAACCTCCTCTGTAAGAAGTTTTACTTTTTCTTCAAGAAGGCTGTAATATTTAATTAAAGCTTCAGAGGCTGTGTTAAATTTTAATAGTGCTTCCTTTAAAAGTTTTTCCTGCATGGCTAATGAAGAAGCGCCTTTGCTGCTTCTGAAAGCTTTCCTCCCGAAGCAGCAACCTTTTCAAGATATTTTTTATCATGGGCAAGTTTGCCATACTGATAGTATGCCCACATGAGAGATTCACTGTCTTTAATTCCAAGCTCTATCGCTTTTTTGTAATAGTGAATTGCCTCTTTTGTTTTTTTAGAAAGATAAAAATAGTCAGCAGCTTTAAGTGATGCTTCTGCATTGCCAAGCTTTGATGCTTCAAGCCAGTAATGAATAGCTTTTTTTCTATCTCCATTTGAATATTCAAGATCTCCTAATAAAGTTAGAACCTCAGTGTCATTTATTGATTTTGATACTTTTCTTAAATAAGAAAGTGCGGTAAGTTTATCTCCTTCCTGAGCAAGAATCTGAGCATAAAGAGCAGTTGCTTGAGGATTTTTCTCTTTAAGAGGCTCAAGAAGTTTTTTAGCTTCTTTATATTTACCCTCTTTTATCAGAATCTTTGAATAGGGAATCACTGCTTCTGTCCTTCTTGGACCTGTTTGAATCTTCCTTAGTAGATTTTTAGCCTCATTGTATTTTCCCTGAGAAATGAGAAATTGAGCTGATTGAATTAGCAGAGATGAATCTACTGATAAAAAGGGATATATTTTAACAATATAATAAGCAGCTTTTTCCGGGCTTTCATGCATGATGATTTTTAAAAATTCTTCAATTTTCCTATTTTTAAGCTCCTTATCTCTGAATAAGAAAAGCATTCTCAATGCATCATCATAGTTCTTGTTGTTCATGTAGATTGAGTAAATCTTGAGTCTTACATCATCCGTGGGAATGTAAAAGTAAATCTCTTTTCCTATTTTTAAAGCTTCCTCAGTTCTTCCTTGAGAGAAATACATTTCAAAGAGCATTTTTTTTACCCTGATTGTATCGGAAAGCCTAATAGATCTTTCAATGAATTTTTTCAGAACATTCTCTGCTTCTGTGAACTTATTTGCTTTTATCAAAACCTCTGCTCTGTCAAGGTCATAAAGGGATTTTCTCAGTTTCAGATTTTTATTAAACTCCTTTAAAGCCTCATCAGCCCTACCTGACATGGCAAGATATTTTATTCTCAATAAAGCATTATCTGGCTCATTAAAATCTTTCCTGTCAAGCCTGTCAAGCACCTGTTGGACTGTTTTTAAATCACCCCTGTAAAGTGCGATCCATCCTCTGCCAATCATTGCCTGCTTTTCAAAAGGTGGTTGAACTTTTTCAAGATAATACTCTGCTTCCCTGAGTCTTCCAATTTTGAAATTTGTTAATCCCATGTAGAGATTTGCTTCATTAACAGCAGGAGAGTTTTTAAAATCCCTCAAAATTCTTTTTAACGGAATTGTGGCTTCATAGTAATTTCCAAGGAAGTATTCTGCCTTTGCGAGACCTAAAAGTGCTTTATCTGCAAATTTTGGGTCTTCAGTAAACTTTTGAAAAAACTCCTTTGCCTGTAAATAATTCTCAGTTTTTAAAAAATCCTCACCCTTTTTAAGAGCATCATCTGCACAGGTAATGCTGAAAAATAAAATAATGGCAATGATACTAATCAGAGTTTTCATTGTCTTTAATGCCAAGTCTTTTCATTTTTTCAATAAGTGTTGTTCTGTTTATGTTAAGATACCTGGCTGCTCTACTTTTAATCCATCTATGCAGATTTAAGGCATGTAAAATTAGCTTTTTCTCGTACTCCTTTAAAACTTCATTAAGGTCTATTCCTGCACTGAAGGGATTTATATCGTCAGAAACTGTTTTTGGAAGTAAACTTTCCCCGAATTTTATTTTTTCAGGAAGGTCTTCCACAGTAATAACTCCACCATCATTTAAAACATAAAGTCTTTCAATTAAATTTTCAAGTTCACGGACATTTCCAGGCCAGTGATAGTTTAATAAAACTTCCATTGCCTCTTGCTTGATCTGCAGTGAATAGCCAAATTTTTTTGAAAACTTATCAATAAAATAATCGCAAAGAAGGGGTATATCTTCTTTTCTTTCTCTCAATGGAGGAATTACTACAGGAACAACATTCAGTCTCCAGAAAAGGTCTTCTCTGAATCTTCCTTCTTTTACTTCATTTTCTAAGTCTTTGTTTGTTGCTGCTATAATTCTCACATTTACATGAATAGACTTAGTTCCTCCTATTCTTTCAAAAGCTTTCTCCTGAAGGACCCTTAATATTTTTACCTGAAGATGAACGGGCATGTCACCTATTTCATCAAGAAAGATTGTTCCTTCATTTGCAACTTCAAATCTACCAAGACGCTGGGTATTTGCGCCAGTGAATGCTCCTTTTTCATATCCAAAGAGTTCTGATTCAAGAAGTTCGGAAGGTATGGCAGCACAGTTAACAGGAATAAAAGGCTTTTCTGCTCTCAGGCTTTTAAGATGAATCATCTTTGCAACAAGCTCCTTACCTGTTCCGCTCTCTCCCATTATCAAAGCAGTGGTATCAGTTCTTGAAAGCTTATCAATAAGTGTGAGAATTCTTTTAATTTGAACTGATTGCCCTACAATCACAATTTTATCCTTCATGTCATAAATATGACATATTAAAAAACAAAATTTCAATAAAAGTTGCAGATCTTATTGAAAATCAGGTAGCATGCACAAAACTGGGTGTATGTGGGAAACAGCCAGATACAGCGTATCTTCAAGATTTGTTAATCTACTGCCTTCAGGGACTTTCTACTTATGCAAAGGAAGCACTGAGGGAAAACAGGCTGGACAACAAAGTTAAAAGATTTACTGTTGAAGCTCTCTTTGCAACACTGACAAATGTTAATTTTAATTCTGAAGCAATAAGAAATTTTATCAATGAAGCAGTAAAAATCAGGGAAGAACTAAAAAAGAAAGGCTATAACGTTAAGGAAACAGATGCCTGTCGCATATTTCCTGTTGATTCAATGGAAGAACTGGTAAAGCAGGGCGAAGAGGCAAATAGAAAGTTATTCCAGAATTCTTCAGATGCTGACATCCAATCGCTTAAAGAGACTACTCTTTATGCAATAAAAGGAATCGCAGCCTATGCTGACCATGCAGCAATTCTTGGAAAAGAAGATGACTCTGTCTACGCCTTTATTTATGATGCCCTTGATGCCATGCAGAGAGACGGAGATATGAATTACTGGCTTAATATGGTTTTGAAAGCCGGAGAGGTTAATCTAAAAACAATGGAACTGCTTGATGCTGCCAACACTGGCAAATACGGACATCCTATTCCTACAGCAGTTCCACTGGGTTATAAAAAAGGCAAGGCAATTGTGGTCTCTGGTCATGACCTGAGAGACCTTGAGCTTCTTTTACAACAGACAGAAGGAAAAGGTATATATATTTATACCCACGGAGAGATGCTTCCCTGTCATGGATATCCTGAACTGAAGAAATATAAGCATTTTTATGGACATTACGGCACAGCATGGCAGAACCAGCAGAAGGAATTTGCTCAGTTTCCTGGAGCAATTTTAATGACCACTAATTGCATTATAAAGCCACAGGAGTCCTACAAAGATAGAATCTTCACAACAGGTGTTGTTGGCTGGCCCGGGGTAAAGCACATTGAAGATAAAGATTTTACTCCAGTAATTGAAAAGGCGCTTGAATTGCCAGGTTTTCCAGAAGACAGGGAAGGAAAAACCGTAATGGTAGGCTTTGCAAGAAATGCTGTTTTAAGCGTTGCTGAAAAGGTAATTGAGCTTGTTAAAGCTGGTAAAATAAGACATTTCTTCCTTGTTGGTGGTTGTGATGGTGCAAAACCAGGCAGAAGCTATTACACAGAGTTTGTTGAAAAATCTCCGAAAGACACCGTTATTCTTACTCTTGCCTGTGGTAAATTCAGATTTTTTGATAAAGAACTTGGTTCAATTGAAGGAATTCCAAGACTTCTTGATGTGGGTCAATGCAATGATGCCTATTCAGCAATTCAGATAGCTCTGGCACTTTCAAAGGCTTTCAATGTAAGTGTAAACGAGCTTCCACTTTCTTTAATCCTTTCTTGGTTTGAACAGAAAGCAGTTGCAATTCTTACAACACTGCTTTATCTCGGTATTAAAAATATTCGTCTTGGGCCAAGCCTTCCTGCCTTTGTAAGTCCTAATGTTTTGAAAGTTCTTGTTGATAATTTTAGTATAAAAACAATCAAAACAGCGGATGAAGACTTAAAAGAAATACTGGGATCATAAAAATGCGATAAAGGAAAAAACTGTCTTTCGCTTTTCCTTAGAGGTTGGTTTACAATTCTGCACTTGACCTTTTCTTCAAAAAGTCAAAGACTTTTTGGAGAAAAGGTCTCTGTTTTGTTGGCTGAGTATTGCTAAACTTTAAAAAATAGCTCTTTTATGAAATCCTTTACAGCAGGAATTTTGGTTTTAATAAGTTCTTCTTTATTGCCATCAAATACGATATATCCATCTTTAAGAAAAATAAATCTATTGCAGAGTTGCCATGCTATATAAACTACATGAGTTATTATCATGAAACCTATATTTTCTCTGTCTGCTAAATCTTTAATCAGCTGAATAATTCTTTCAGAATTGATGGGATCAAGTCCTGCGGTTGGCTCATCATATAAAAACATCTTTGTTTTTCCAACTGCCAGGGCACGGGCAATGGCTACTCTACGGTGCATACCTCCGCTGAGTTGTTCTGGCATAAGTTCCTCTGCATCTTCAACTCCTACGCGTTTGAGCAATTCCCTTACCCTGCGATAAATTTCTTTATCAGGAAGCTTTAAAAGTTCTCTCATGAAAAAAGCTACATTTTCCTTTACAGGTAAAGAATCAAAAAGAGCACCTTCCTGAAAAACAATGCTAAATTTTCTTCTTATGGGAATAAGTTCTTCTTCACTTAGTCTGGTTATATCAATGCCATCAATTATAATTTTTCCTTTATCTGGAGTGATTAAACCCAGAATTAATTTTAAAATGGTTGTTTTTCCCCCACCGCTTTCACCAAGAACAGCTATTCGCTCATCAAATTTTGCAGTAAAGCTTACACCTTTGAGCACTTCTCTGTCTCCGTAAGAGAACCATACATCATCAAAGATTATCATACAGTAAACCCCAGTGCATAGAGTAAAATTCTTGTTAGTATAAAATCAGTTGCGATTACAACAACAATTGATGTAACAACTGCTTTTGTGGTTGACCTTCTTAATCCTTTTGCACCTCCTCGGGTTGTAAGCCCGTAAAAACAGCTTATACAAGAGATAAGATACCCGAATATAAAAGGTTTTATTGAACCGGAGAAGACATTTTGAAAATTTAATTCTCTGATAATGCTTGACCAGTAAAAGGAACCACTCTGATTACTGACAAAAACTGCTATGTAGTAGCCTCCAAAAAGACAGACGAGGTCTCCTATTATTGTAAGACATGGAAGCATTATAACTGAGGCAATTACTCTTGGAATCACAACTTTTCTAACTGGATCAATTCCGTAGACTCTTAAGGTGTCTATTTGATGCCCAAGAATCATTGAGCCAATTTCTGCAGTCTGCCCAGCACCAACTCTGCCTATAAAGACCAGTGCTGTTACAAGGGGACCAATTTCTCTTATCACTGCAATTCCTACAATTTTACCTGTATACATTTTTAATCCAAGCCTGCTGAGCTCTGCACTTAGTTGAAGACTTAGTGCCATTCCTACAAACAGACATACCAGAGATATAATAAAAACAGAAGCAGAGCCAGCATATTCCATCTGCTCAATTATTTCATCAAAATAAATAGGTTTTTTAAAAAGTTTTAAAATAGAATTTATGCAGACAAAATAGAAATCCTGCAAGTCTGCCAGTGTTTTTTTTACCTTGCTATCTTTTCTCATAAGGCGTAACAATATCTTAACATAAAGAGTTTATAATAGAATAAAACAAAATCAGAGGAGGTGTAGTATGTCTAAAAAAATTTTAATGATTGTTGGCGATTTTGTGGAAGACTATGAAGCAATGGTGCCGTTTCAGATGCTTAAGATGGTGGGACATACTGTTCATGCAGTTTGTCCAGGGAAAAAAGCAGGTGAGACTGTAAAAACTGCTGTGCATGATTTTGAAGGAGATCAGACATATACAGAAAAAAGAGGTCATAATTTTATGTTAAATGCTGATTTTGAGAAAATTAAACCTGAAAATTACGATGCCCTTGTAATTCCAGGTGGAAGAGCTCCTGAATATCTGAGGCTTAACGATAAAGTATTAGAAATAGTAAAACATTTTGTTGAATCTGATAAACCTGTAGCTGCTATATGTCATGGAATTCAGCTTTTGACTGCTGCCAATGTTATAAAAGGCAGAACTCTTACTGCCTATCCAGCAGTAAAAGCAGAAATTTTACTTGCCGGTGGAAAATGGTGTGAGGTGAATGCTACGTTTTCAAATGCCTGTGTAGACGGTAATATTGTAACTGCACCTGCCTGGCCAGCTCATCCAGAATGGATAAGAAAATTTCTTGAGCTTCTTGGCACAGAAATAAAAGCTTAAAAAAGACCTTTTTGCATTGGTCCGGTTCTGTCTGCCCGGACCTTTTTTATCTGTATGTATTCTGCTGGTATATCTTTAAGAAAAGAAGAAACAGACAGAGGTATTTTTTTGCCGTTGATAACTCTTTGCCTTGAATGAATAAGTATTAAATCATCCATTGCTCGGGTCATTCCAACATAAAAGAGTCTTCTTTCTTCCTCTATGTCAGTATCAGGTGCCATAGTGTAAGGGATAAGACCTTCATCAAAACCTGCAATGAAGACAATGGGAAATTCAAGACCTTTTGAACTGTGCAGAGTAAGGAGGCTTACTGCATTAAGGTTTTCTGGAAAAAGATCAATAGGTGTCAGTGCTGAAATTTCATCAATGAATGCCTGAATCTGCTCTATGAGTTTGCCATTTTTATATGCTCTTGCAATGTTGCTCAACATAGAGATTTCTATGTCTGACAAATCTTCATAGCTTCCAGATGATTCAAGAAAGTCCTTTAATGGCATATTTGTAAAAAGTTTTTCCGATGAGTTAGTCATTGCTTCAGTAAGTTTTCTTATTATTGAAGATATCCAGTGATCTGCATCTTTCTTTATTGTTTTCACGGGGATTCCTTCTTTTTTTAAAAAATCCTTAATGATTTTCAGCTGATTATTTGTTCTTGTAAGAACTGCAAAACTTGAAAAACTATAAGATGTTTCTTCTTTATTTTTATAGAGTTCTGTAAAATCTGTTGCACCAAGCCTTGACTTTATTTCTTTAACAATGGTTTTGGCTTCCTCATATTCGTCCTCAACTTCAAAAAGGATTAGAGGAGATTTTATTTCTCTTGTAGCTTCAATTCTTTTAGAAAACCTTTTTGTATTAGCTGTGATAAACTTATTTGAAGCTTCTATTATATTTTTTTGCGAACGATAATTAAGAGATAGATTTATAAGAGTTAAATCTGGAAAATCTGAAGGTAATTTTAAAAAAAGTTCAATTTCTGAGCCTCTGAAAGAATAAATAGCCTGGTCAGGATCGCCAAATACTGCAAGACAGCCATCTTGCTTAAGAAGTCCTATTATAAGTTCATACTGAATCTTATTTATGTCCTGAAATTCATCAACAATTATATAAGAAAAGAGAGCTGGAATCTCTTTTTTATTGATTAATTCAAGAGTTTTTAGCAATAGGTCATCAAAATCAAGAAGATTAAGCTGTCTCTTTTTTTCTTCGTATTTTTCATAGACTGGTAAAATTTTTTCATCCAGAGGGACACCTGTATTTTTGAATTTTGTTATTTTTTCAATTGCTTTATCAGCATTTTTCCCATATAAATCAGAGATTATTTCTTTCTGTTTTGTCCTTGTGCATAATTGAAAATGCTTTTGTTTATCTGGTAAAAATTCCTTTAAAAGTTTTAGGCACAAAAGATGAAAGGTGCCAATAAAAGGTTTGTTTTCTTTTTGTCTCAAGCTATTTATAACTCTCTGCTTCATTTCAATGGCTGCTTTTTGTGTGAAAGTAAGGGCTGCAATTTCTTGAGGATTTATGCCCTGTTGCAATAGATTAATAATTTTTGCAGTAATTGTAAGGGTTTTTCCAGTTCCTGGACCTGCTAAAACACAGCAGATTTTGTCGTTAGTTTCTGCTGCTATTTTTTGATTTCTGTTAAGATTCATTTAAAAAAGGATTGCCTGCCCTTTAATTTCAGTTTCAATAGATTCACCGAAAACTTTTATTCTACCATATGCTCCATCATATCCAGCTTCTACATAAACTTTGCCTTCTCTCATTCTTTCAATTGCCTCTGCCAGTTTAGAATCAAATTTTTCAATTTCTTTTAAATCTTTGTGTAAAAGTATATTATATTCACTTCCGAGTTTATAAAGGGCTTTCATATATGTGTCAAATACTGATTTAGACTGGGTAGAACTATTTTTTATTTCAGCAATTATTTCAGATAAAGGGATTATAGATTTAAAAGGAAGTGCTTGTGGTGGTTTAAATCCTTCAGGCCTGTCTGAAAGAACTTCAACTCTGTGCATTACTCCAACAGTAACTTTTTTCCCGCATACAGGGCATAGATAGTTTCTTTTTATTGTCTCTTTTGGTGAAAGTCTTACTCCGCATGATCTGTGTCCATCATAATGATATTTCCCTTCTTCAGGGAAAAACTCTACAGTGCCAAGAAATCCCTTGCGTATCTTTATTGCTTCGGTAATCGCATTGTAGTTCATCTCAGTGTCAAAGATGTTTGCTTCTCTTCCAATTTTTGTAGGTGAATGGGCATCAGAATTTGAAACAAGAAGTACTCTGTCAAGCTCACTAAGACGCCAGTTCATTGGTGGATCTGAACTCAGGCCTGTTTCAATTGCATAGATGTAAGGAGTAAGTTCTTCAAAGCATTCACTGAGGCTGTCAAACCCTGACTGAGAACCAAACACGGAAAAATGAGGAGTCCATGCATGGGCTGGAATTATCATTGAAGATGGTGAAATGTCAATGATAATTTTCATTACTTCCTTCGCATCAACTCCAAGAATGGGTCTTCCATCTGAACCAAGACTTCCTATTTGAGATAAGGCATGATTTATTTTTGTAACATCCCTTAATGATGGTGATAAAATTAAAAGATGAATTTTCCTTAATTTATTATTTTTTTGATAAATGCAGCTTATTTCAGAGGAAAGGATAAAAAATATATCCTCTTTGCAGGAATCGGGTACATCAAGGCGATATTGTTTTTTCAGGGTAAAAAGTCCATTTCCTTCCTCATTTAATTTTTTTTCTATTTCCCTGAGCCATTCTGGATGGGTGAAATCACCTGTCCCAATTAGTTTTATACCTTTGAGCTGAGCCCACTGTTCAATTACTTCAGGAATCATTTCTTTGCTTGTTGCTCTGGAGAATCTGGAATGAATATGAAGATCAGCGTAGAACATTTATTAGAATAACATCCAGTTCTTGAGCTTTTTTTATGGCACCCTGTGTTTTTTCTTTGCAGACCACAACAGCTACTGTGTCAGTATCTGTAGCTTTTTTAAAAATCTGGGCTCTTCTATAAGCCCTTTCTACATCTCTTTTATCAGCTTTTACAGAGGCTTCAGCGATTAGAAAAACTTTTTTTGCTGGGTCTTCTGTTAAAACTCCTGTTGCAACAAGGTCAACATCAAGAGCATCCTGTCTTTCTTCGAAGGTAATTTTGTTTTCATCAAGGGCGTCATCTAAAATTTCTGCATACTTTTCAGCACTTAAGACCTTACATCTTCTTATAATATGACCAAAAAGTGACGGTGCCTTATCCTTTAATTTCATTTCAAACATGTCACCTTTAAGCATTCCAACATCATCCTTTAATACTTTCACATCCTGTTTAAG
>NZ_JBMFOO010000001.1:28248-108714 GCF_049969575.1 Thermodesulfovibrio sp.
TGTCACCTTTAAGCATTCCAACATCATCCTTTAATACTTTCACATCCTGTTTAAGGACAGCCACATCCTGTTTAAGGACAGCCACATCTTCTTCTAATTTGTCTACTTTTTTCTTTAAAGGTTTAAATTCGTTTTCTATGAATTCCTCAAATTTTTTCGGTAGTTCAATGAGTTCAGTAGTTAAAATAAGTTGCCTCAGCTCTTCAAGCCATTCTGGATGAGTTTTGAGAACTCTGACAAGGTCGTGAAAAGTTTCAATTCTATCATTAGCTTTAACTTGCATAATCAATTATAACATTTTTTAAGAGAGTTTTCTATAAATTGAATGACCTGCATATGCTCCTTAAGTCCTTTATTTTCAACATAAAGGGGACTACCGATGAAAAAACACACAGGTTTTGAAGGATCAATTTTACCAAAGTCTTTAAAAATTTTGCCTATTCCCCATGCATCTGTTCTTAAAGCTATAGGCACAGCGGGAACGTGAGCTTTTTTTGCAAGCTTTATTCCAAGAGTGTTGAACTTTATTGGGTCAAAAATAATCTCACGGGTTGCTTGAGGAAAGACGATTACAGATATTCCTTCCTGAAGCCTTTTTACTCCTTCAGTTATGACTACTTTATAGTCTTCTCTGGGATTTTTTCTTGTAACAGGAATTGGATTCAGAGCAGACAAAATCTTTCCAAAAAAGGGATATTTAAGCAAAGATTTCTTCACTACAAAAGTTACTCTGAATTCTTTTCCAATTACACCGGGAAGAACCAGTGTTTCAAGGGTGCTCATGTGATTTGCTATAAAAACACATGGAGATTTTAAATTTTTGAGGTTTTCTTTACCTGTAATGGTGATTTTACAACCTACATTTCTTATCATATCAAGAATTTTTAAACCATCAATTACCAATTCTTCATAGCTGTATTTACCTTTGTTTGCCTTGATTGCGCTTAGAATTATTTTTTTTATTACATTTGTATGTATTGTGAGTGTAATCATTTAAGCAAAGGATCTTTTATACCAGCTTCTTCAAAGGCTTTTAATCTAAACAAACAGCTTGGGCATTCAAGACATGGTTTTGGAGGATCACCCTGTGGATCATAGCAACTCCATGTAAGAGAATAATCAAGCCCGAGTTCAATTCCTTTTTTAATTATTTCTGCTTTTGTAAGATAAAGAAGAGGAGCATGAATTTTAAACTGCAATTTGCCTTCTACTGAGATTTTTGTTGCAAGATTTGCCATGCGTTCAAAAGCTTGAAGATATTCGGGTCTACAATCAGGATATCCAGAATAATCAACAACATTAGCACCTATAAAAATGAATGGTGCATTTAAAACTTCTGCCCATGCGAGGGCAAAACTCAGGAATATAGTATTACGGGCCGGAACATAGGTGACAGGAATTCCTTCCTGTGTTCCTGCTGGCACATCTATCTCTGATGTTAAAGCTGAACCTCCGATTTTTCTTAAATCAAAGGAAATGATTAAATGCTCTTTTACTCCTATATGTTTTGCCACCTTTTTAGCAAAATCAAGCTCTATTCGATGTCTTTGAGCATAATCAAAGGAAATCGCATAACATTCAAATCCTTCATTTTTTGCTATGGCAAGTGTGGTAGATGAATCAATTCCTCCGCTTAAAAGCACAACAGCTTTCATTTGTTTTCTCCGATTCTTGGTTCAGTTCCTTTAATCAACCTCTTTATATTTGAAATATGTCTTGAATAAATGAGAATTGTAAAGAGCCATGCAAAAACCAAAAACTCCTTGGGATAGTTTATAATGATTACATTCAAGGGAAGCAAAGCAAAGCAGACAAGTGCTCCAAGAGAAGAGATTTTGCTAATTTTAACAGTAATTATCCAGATAAAAACTGTAATAAACCCGGCTAAAGGCATATAGGCTAATAAAACTCCGATAGATGTAGCAACTCCTTTGCCTCCTTTAAACTTAAGAAAAGGCGTAAAACAGTGTCCAAGTACAGCTGAGATACCTGCCATCCCAAGCAAAACAGGATCTGAAGTGATGGCTATTTTAAAAATTAAGACAGGGATAAAACCTTTTGATATATCAAGCAATAAAGTAATTAATGCCTGTTTTTTGCCAATGACTCTCATTACATTTGTTGCACCAATATTTCCACTTCCAGTTTTTCTCAGATCAATTCCTTTTGCTTTACCAATAAGATAACCCCATGGAATAGAGCCAAACAAAAAGGCAATTATGCATAAAAGTGCGCTCATTTTATGCTCCTCCAGAAGTGGAAAATATATTTAATTCCAGAAAATACAGCCACAAATGTAGCAATGTATATTAAAATAAGTCCTATATCGTAAAGGTCAACTCCGTATATTTCCTCTGCAATGAGAAGTAGTAAAATTGATATCATCTGAAGTACGGTTTTTGCCTTACCAGCAGTTTCAGCAGGAATAACAACTCCACGAGATAAAGCATAAAAACGCATTGTGGTGATTATAAATTCTCTTAAAACAATAACAGTGGCTATCCATGCAGGAACTCTTGCTATGTCAACAAGGATAATTAAGGCAGATATTACAAGAAGTTTGTCAGCAATAGGGTCTAATATAATTCCTAATTTTGTTATCTGACGAAATTTTCTTGCCAGATATCCATCAAGAAAATCTGTTAAAGAAGCAATAAAAAACAGTACAGCACCCAATTGCGGATTTGTTGGTGTTTCTATTATAAAAATCGGGATAATAAGTATGCGTATAATCGTTAATGTTGTTGGAAGATTAAAAATTTGAGTACTCATCTATGAATTTATCCCAAAGTCCCTTTGCTTTTAAGATTATATCACAGATTTCCCGCACAGCACCTTTTCCAGCTTTGTTTAAAGTTATATAATCAACTCTTTTTTTGACCTCTTCATGAGCATCTTCTGGTGCAAAGGAAAGCCCTGCTCTTGTAAGCATGGATAAATCAATTATATCATCACCCATCGCTGCTATTTCTTCTTTTTTTAATTCATATGTTTTAACTATTTCATTGAAAATTTTTAATTTTTCCCTTGTTCCTTGATAAATTTCTGTAATTCCGAGCTCTTTCATTCTTCGTTGTAGTGCCTTTGAATGCCTGCCAGTAATTACTGCAATATTTACACCTGCTTTATGAAGCATAACAAGCCCATGGCCATCTCTTACATTAAAGATTTTAAACTCGTTGTTTTCTTCATCAAGTATTATGTCTCCACGAGTTAAAACTCCATCAACATCAAGTATGAGAAATTTTAATTTTTTTGCTTTTTCAATGATTTCAGCTGGAGGCTGTGACTGTTGAGTTTTATATTTATTCAGAATTCTATTTATTATTTCAGTTGTAGAGACTCCCTCAAAATACGGAAGGCTGTAAACTTCTTTTACAATGTCTGCGCCTACAATATGTTCTACCTTCCAATCTCCGCCTTTAACAATAACATCAGGTTGAAGATATTTAATAAGATTGTATGGAGTATCTTCATCAAAAAAAGTGACAAAATCAACCATCTGAAGAGATGCAATCACTTCTGCTCTTTCATTTTCTGGATTAATTGGTCTTGAGGGTTTAATTCTTCCCACGGATTTATCAGTGTTTAAGGCAATAATAAGAATATCTCCCATTTTTTTTGCTTCTTTAAGATATCTTATATGCCCAACATGGATTATGTCAAAGCAACCATTTGTAAAAACAATTTTTTTCCCTTCTTTTTTTAATTTGTCTATTTCTTTTTTAAGTTTTTCAGGATTTAGTATTTTGCTCATAGATTTTCTCTATTGCTTTTTTCAAGATTTCTTTGTCAGTTTTATATGTAATTTTTTTCATTGCTTCTTCAGGACTGAACCACTCTGCGGAGTTGATTTCCCACTGAGGCATTATCTGTCCGCCTGTGTATTTTACAAGAAAATATTTTACGGTTTTAAAGTATTTTTTCCCATCCATGACAAACCAGTAAGAAGTTTCTCCAATTTCATCAACTATCTTACCACTTATGCCTGTTTCTTCTTTTATTTCTCTTAATGCAGTTTCATGAGGACTCTCTCCTTTTTCTATCAATCCCTTTGGTAAAGCCCATATTTTGCCTTCCTTTGTTGAAATCAGGAGTATTTTTAAATCATCGTTTTCAAATTTGTAAACAACTCCTCCAGCTGAAAATAGTCTTTTCATCGGAACATCTTCCCTGGATGTAAAAGTCTCAGAATGTCATTGTAAAAAGCAAGCATCATCAAGGCAACTAAAAGTGCTATTCCAATTTTTTGGGAAACTGCAATGAATTTTTCACTTAGAGGTTTTCTTCTTACTGCTTCAATTAAGAAAAATAAAATATGCCCACCATCAAGTACTGGAATTGGCAAGAGATTGAGCACTCCAAGATTTATGCTAATTATTGCTGCAAAGCTTAAAAAACTTACCATGCCCTGCTCAGCAGTTTTACCTGCAGCCTGAAATATGAGGATAGGACCTCCTATGACCTCTGTTGAAACAACTCTTTGAAAGATTTTTACGATAGTAAGATAAGTAAGCTCTACAATTTCATAACATCTTTGGATAGATATTTTAAGAGCAGAAAGAGGATTTTCTTTCTTGATAAAGACTGCCTTTTCATCTGGTTTTATTCCGATTTGCCCAACAAAAACTTTTTCTCCAAAAATATTTTTAACTTCCTTTTCCTGAGGCGTTATCTGAAGTTGAATGATTTCACCGTTTCTTTCAATTTTGAAATTGAGATTTTTATTTGGATTCTGCTGGATGAACTGAGCCATATCAAACCAGTTTGAGATTTTTTGCCCTTCAATCTCTACAATTTTATCGCCAGTCTTTAATCCTGCCATGTAGGCAGGTGAATTTTTCATAACTTCTCCTATTACTGGTTTAATTACAGGAACTCCGTGAACAAATACAATCCAAAAAAGAATGACTGCACCAAGAATATTAAAAAAAGGACCTGCAAAAACAATGAAAATCTTTTTATAAACTGGCTGGTGCTTGAAAGATCGCATTTCATCAATTACTTCATCTGTTGGTTCTTCCCCATACATCTTTACATATCCACCAAGAGGAACAGCACTCAGTAGATATTCTGTTTCTCCAATTTTTTTTCCTATCACTTTTGGTCCGAAACCAATTGAAAATTTAAGCACTCTTACTCCGCTTATCTTAGCAGCTAAAAAATGTCCAAATTCATGAATGAATATTAAAAAACCAAAAAGAATTATTGCATAAATAAAATTCATTTTTTTATCTCCTTCAATGCTTTTTTTCTTGCCCAGCTATCAACTTCAAGGATTTCTTCTATACTGTCAGGATTAAAAACCCTGTGGGCATCCATAACTTTTTTAATCAATTTGGGTATCTCATTAAATTTTAACTTTCCTGAAAGAAAAGCATCAACAGCAATCTCATCAGCTGCATTTAAAACCACTGGCATACTGCCTCCAATCCTGACTGCTTCATAAGCAAGACTGAGGCATGGGAAAACCTCTGTATCAGGTAATTCAAAGTTAAGCTCTCGTAAGGCTTTCCAGTCTATTGGAGAAATTATATCTGGAAGCCTCTCTGGAAGGGATAGTGCCAGTGCAATAGGTGCTTTCATATCAGGGTTGCTTATCTGGGCGAGATAGGTTCCGTCAATAAATTCAACAAGGCAATGCACAATACTTTGAGGATGAATCAATACTGCAATGTTTTCAACAGGTATGTCAAAGAGAAAATGTGCTTCAATAACCTCAAATCCTTTATTCATAAGGGTTGCTGAATCTATGGTAATTCTCTTCCCCATCTTCCATTTTGGATGATTTAGTGCTTCCTGAGGAGTTACATTTTCTATTTCACTGGTTTTTTTCCCTCTAAAAGGTCCTCCAGAGGCAGTAAGCCATATTTTTCTTATATAAGGTTTATTGCATCCATTAATGCACTGAAAAACAGCACTGTGTTCGCTATCAACAGGAATTATCTGAGCTCCGCTGTGGTTAGCTTGTTTTTTTATTAAGTCACCAGCCATTACAAGGCTCTCCTTATTTGCGAGTGCTACTACTTTGCCAGCCTTTACTGCTTCAAATGTGGGTAGAAGACCTTCTGCACCAACAATGGCTGAAAGAACAATGTCTGCTTCTTTAAGTCCTGCAATCTCGCATACTCCTTCAGTTCCGCAGAGTATATTTAATGATTGTATTTCTTTCTTTAACTTTTCACAGGCTTTTTTATCATAGACTGCTACATACTCTGGTTTAAACTCTTCAATCTGCTCTTTAAGAAGGTTAATGCTGCTTTTTACAGCAAGTCCCAGTACCTTAAATTTTTCAGGAAATTGCCTTATTACCTGAAGAGCATTTTTACCTATAGAGCCTGTGCTACCAAGTATTACAACTTTTTTCAATGCATTCTCCTACATAAGCCTCATAAAAAAATAAAGTAAAACTCCAGCAAAAAGCATACTATCTATTTTATCAAGAACTCCACCATGTTCTGGAAAAAGAAAGCTTGAATCCTTTACCTGAGCATCTCTTTTAAACATTGATTCAACAAGATCACCAAATATGCTGATAAAGCCAATTAAAAAACCTGCGATTAAAAGCTTGACAAAAGGCTTTGACAGTAAAAAATTTCCAAATAATAAAGAAGCAATTATTCCACCTACTATAGAACCATAAGCACCAGCCCATGTTTTTTTGGGGCTTACCTCTGGATAAAGCTTCTTTTTCCCGAATCCCTTTCCAATGTAATAGGCAAAAGAGTCTGCTGACCATACAACAGCATACAAATATATAATCCATTGCCATCCATGCTCTCTTAAGAACCAGTGAAAAACGAGTAACGAAGGAATATAAAGAAGTCCAATCATAACAGGAGAGATTTCAGAGAGCGCATACTGAGGCTCTTTTTTTGATATTAAACGAATGATAGTTATTACTGCAAAGGCTGTAGCATAATAATTCAGTGCAAACTGGGGATAAACACAGTTAAGTAAAAAAATGATCACAGAACAGAAAATTCCAAAACCAATCCAGAAACCATGAGTCTTATACATTTTTAAAAATTCCCACATTCCTGTAGCACAAACTGCTGTAAGGAATGCTAAAAAGAAGTAGGGCGGTAGCTTTACAATCAATAAAAGTAAAAGAGGAAGCGTTATTAATGCAACAAGAATTCTTTTTTTATGACCCTGCAAATTCACTTACTTTTCCAAATCTCCTCTGTCTTTTTTTAAAATCAAGAATTGCTTCTGTAAACTCCTCTTCAGTGAAATCTGGCCAGAGGGTTTGTGTAAAGTAAAACTCTGAATAGGCAGACTGCCATATTAAAAAATTGCTAAGTCTT
Source organism: Thermodesulfovibrio sp. (assembly GCF_049969575.1). NCBI lineage: Bacteria > Pseudomonadati > Nitrospirota > Thermodesulfovibrionia > Thermodesulfovibrionales > Thermodesulfovibrionaceae > Thermodesulfovibrio > Thermodesulfovibrio sp. Next base: position 35,559 of record NZ_JBMFOO010000001.1, read on the forward strand.
TGTTCACCTGAAGTTCTTATTATAAGATCAGGCTCTGGAGACCCGGCTGTGTCAAGCATAGATGAGAATAAGCTTTCACTGAGTTCATCAGGTTTGATTTGATGTTCAATTATTTTTTTTACTGCTCTTAAAATTTCATCCCTTCCGCCATAACTTATGGCAAACTGTGCAGTAAGAGTACTACACTGTCCTGTTATTTGCTCTGTTTCCTCAATTATTTTAAGGACATCTGAAGGCATCATCTGACGATTCCCTATCATTTTGAACCTGACTCCCTGGGAAAGAAACAATTGAGTTTCTTTTTTTAGATGATTTTGTAATAACTCCATAATTATTTCAACTTCTTTTTTGGGTCTTTGCCAGTTTTCTATTGAAAAGGCATAAAAAGTAACAATATCAATATTCAATCTTATAGCAGCACGGATAATTTCTTTTACTTTTTCAACTCCTCTTTTATGTCCTTCATAACGAGGCAGTCCTCTCATCTGTGCCCATCTTCCATTTCCATCCATTATTATTCCAACATGTTTTATAAATCTGCCCATTTTTAATATTTGAAGGAAAGTATATGTAGAATTGTCTCAAAAGGATTCTCTCCCTGAAGAAGCCTCTTTGGATTGAAGCCAAAAGGAGGCTTTACAAGAACAAACAATTTATCTGATGAAACAGCATAGTCAAGTATTTCTCCTGACATCTCTTCTGTAACGGATGTATCTTCAATCCCGATTCCTGTCCATTGAAGAAGATGTAATGTAGAGCTTTTGTATCCCAAAGTTGAAACATTTACAAGCCCTAAAAGAGGTTTTTTCTCTATAACTATTACTCCATTACTTAAAGGTTTTATTCTGCTTTGAACTTTCCATTTTCCGAGGCTTAACATGGCAATTCCAGTTTGTTTTTCATACTGTAGCCCGTATCCAAGAGGTTGCTGTGAGCGCCAGAGAGAAACACCTTTTTTGTTGTATACTGCGAGAGAGCCATCATCTTCCCATTTAAACATAATATTGCCGAAAAGATAAAAATCATAGATATTTGCTTTAACTGGAAGTTTAAACACACCCTGAGACTGATACCTTGACTGTTGAGCTGTTATATAAAAAATCTCTCCATCAAAACCAGAGGAAGGAGAATACTTCTGAGCAATTAATTTTCCATCATAGATTCTTAAAAATACATCATTAAGTCTGGCAATTTCATTGAAACCATCGCTAACCCACTTAATTATTAGTGAAATAACTCTTTCATCCTTCTTTATTGTTATTACTATCTCGTCTTTGCTGTCTCTGTCAATATCACCTGTATCAAACCAGAGAATATCACCACCTACTGGAATTGAATAGTTACTCTTGAGTTTCAGGTCAACATCTATGGTGTAGAGGCTTATTTCACTGTCTGAGGCAATTAAAATTTGATTTTGACTTGTTCCGTCAAAATTGCCAACAGCTACCCTGTTAATGCTTCTTGAAAGTCTGAAGGAAAGAAGTGTGTGCCCTTCAGGGACTATTAATGAGGCATATTTCTTTCTTAACTCACTCAAAGCTACTTGATTGAGTTCAATTTCTGAGTGTGAAAAAAGTTTTTTATCCTTTATCCAGTAAAGCTCTTGAGAAATCTTCAGGTTTCCATTCTGTTTTGATTGTTTAAGGAAGAGTAAGACATCAGCGTTCCCAGACTGTTTTAAAACTTTTTCTATATCTGTTACATTTACAGGAGCATCAATAAGTTCAAATCTCTCAGTATCTTTCAGTTCCCTGTAATAGCCTTCACCGACTGCCCATTCAGTATCTCCTTGAGCATATAAAATTTTAATTTTTGATTTCGGTATTTTGAATAAAAGTGGTTCGCTGGAGGAAATATTTCCTTCTAAAACCTCAGCCACAGAAGAGTTTTCTTCAACGCTTATAACTTCAGCTAAACCAACTATTTTTTCTGATTTACCTATAACCTGTCTTGTTACAGGATGAATTAAAGGAACAGTCTCTTCAAAAATAACCACTCTCTGTCCTTTTCTTATTCCATCTTTAAAGCCTTTATCAAGAGAGAGTTTGTTTTCTTCCAGTTTTACAACTTTACCAGTAATTATAGGGAAGTAGGATAAAAGAGTTTCTTTAAAATTTTTAAAATAGTCAACTTCTGCATAACAAGGTTTTGCATAAATTAAACACAGCAGAAAAAATATCACTATTCCATTTTTTATAAAATGCATTTTAAAGTTTAAACTAAATTGCTCTTACAAGTCAAAAGTTTTCCTTAATCGCACGGGAAAGGTTTTTTATGGTATATTTAAACAGAGATGAAAAAACTGATTTTGATTTTTTCGAGTATATTTTTTGTGGTGATTTTGTTTGTAGTGTTTAATTATCTGGACAAAGAGCATCCTATTAAGGTAAAGGTTTCAATGGAAGGTTCTTTTTTTAGAGATGCTCAGTTTATTCAGAAAAAAGATGGGCAGTTGAAACTACAACTTTTTTCAAAAGAAGCTTTAATGAGTGATGATGGGAAGTTAATGGATTTACGGGAGCTTACAATGTTTTTCCCTGAAAAAAATCTTACTGTAAAAGCCAGAAAGGGATTTTACTGGATTGAATCCGGCGACCTTATTTTAAGTGAAGGAATAGAAGGATTTTCAAAGGACTATAAAATTTATGGCACAGAGGCTTACTGGAGTGCGAAGGATAAAACTCTTTATTCCGATAATCCACTTAAGATTGAAGGAAACAGGTTTATTATAGAAGGCAACTCTGGCAAAGCCAGTGAGAATTTGATAGAATTAAAGAAAGGGGTGAAAGCAATTGTCTATTCTAAGAAGTAGTTTTATATTTTTAGTAGCTTTGTTTCTTTTTATTAATCCAGTTTTGGCTCAGGACAAAAAGGAAATGCCAGAGCCTATAATAATAACCTCAAAAACGCTTATAAATGATAGTAAAACAAAAACAGCTACTTTTGAGGGAAATGTTGTTGCTAAAAGAGGAGAGGTTACATTGTATGCAAATAAAATGATTGTTTATTATGAAGATGAGCAAAAAGGTGGGAATATAAAAATGATAGAGGCAATAGGAGATGTAAAGCTTGTAAAGGCAGACAGAGTTATTACCTCCCATAAGGCAACATATCTTCCTGAGCCAGAAGAAAGAGTAATATTTACTGGAGAGCCAAGAGCAACAGAGGGTAAAAATCTTGTAACAGGTGAAAAGATAACATATTTCATGAAAGATGACAGATCAGTGGTGGAAAAAAGTAAGGTTTATTTAAAAGAGAAAAAATCAGGAAAATGAGCACTCTTAAGGTTGAAAATTTAAAAAAAAGCTTTGGTAAAAAGGAAGCTGTTAAGAGTATCAGCTTTAAAGTAGAAAGCGGAGAGGTTGTTGGTTTACTTGGTCCTAATGGTGCCGGGAAAACAACCACATTTTACATGATAACAGGAATAATAAAGCCTGACAGTGGCAGTATCTTTCTTGATGATAAGAACATTTCATCAATGCCAATTTATGAAAGAGCAAGACTTGGATTGGGATACCTTCCTCAAGAACCTTCTATATTTAGAAAGTTAACAGTTAGAGAGAATCTGAAGGCTGTTCTTGAAATTAAATACGACGATGATAAAAATGCTTTATCAAGAATTGACGAAGAGGTTAATGAAATTCTTAAAGAATTTAATTTAACAGAGTTTGCAGACAGAGAAGGATACAAACTTTCAGGTGGTGAACGTAGAAGAGCTGAGATTGCAAGGGCAATTGCATTAAAACCTATTTTTATGCTTTTTGATGAACCATTTGCAGGTATAGATCCTCTTGCTGTGGTTGAACTAAAAAAAACAATAAAGCATTTAAAAGACAGAGGAATTGGAGTAATAATAACAGACCATAATGTGAGAGAGACTCTTTCTATAACTGATAGAGCATTTATTATACACAGCGGTAAATTGCTTGCCGAGGGTGGCCCAGATACTTTGATTAATGATCCAGTGGTAAGAGAAGCTTATTTAGGGGAGGAGTTTAAACTATAATGGCACTTGAACAGAAAACTGAGTTAAGGCTTACGCAGAAACTGGCACTTACACCGCAGCTTCAGCTTCAGCTAAAGCTTTTACAGTTACCACAGCTTGAACTCAGTCAGTTTATTGAACTTCAGTTAATGGAAAATCCTATGCTTGAAATAGATGAAGAGACTGAAAACAATCATGAAAAAGAAATTTCAGAAGAAATTGAAGAACCCATAGCAGTTGATAAATTAGAAAAGATAATGATAGATGAATATTTTGCTGAAAGAGCTGATGATGGTAGAGATCTTGGCTATTTTACCCCAGGCATAGAGGAAAAGCCTTCCTTTGAACTTTTTTATTCAACGACCTCTGACCTCTGGGAATATCTCCTGTGGCAACTAAGATTAAGCAAGGCTTCAGATGAAATAAGAGCAGTGGCAGAGATAATTATTGGTAACATTGATGAAGACGGATATCTTAAGGCAACAGAGGAAGAAATAGCAAAAATTGCAGATACAAATATTGAGACTGTAAAGAAAGCAATTAAACTTGTTCAGGAATTTGATCCTCCAGGAGTTGGCGCAAGGGATATTAAAGAATGTTTAATCTTGCAGATAAAAGCACTTGATCTTGGAAATACTCTTGTTCAGTTTGTTGTTGAAGAGCATCTTGAAGATATAAGAAAGAAGAAATATGAAACCATAGCGAAGAAATTTAATGTCTCTATTGATGAAGTCATTAAAGCAGTAAAAATCATAGAGAAACTTGAACCAAGACCCGGTAGAAATTTTTCTAAAGCACAGGTGAACATTCCAGTTCCTGATGTTTATGTAAACAAAGTTGAAGGTGAATATCAGATTATATTGAATGACGAAGGAATTCCAAAGCTAAGGTTAAGCAAACTTTACAGGGAGCTTTTTACAGAAAAAGATTTATCTTCTGATGAAAAGAAATATCTGAAAGAAAAATTTAAAAATGCTATAGAGCTTTTAAGAAGCATAGAGCAGAGAAATAGAACAATTTACAGAGTAACTGAAAGTCTGATCAAATTTCAGAGAGAGTTTTTTGATAAAGGTGTTAGCTATTTAAAACCCCTCAATTTGAAGGATGTAGCGAGTGATCTCGGACTTCATGAAAGCACAATAAGCAGGGTAACCTCAAATAAGTATCTTGCCTGTGAACATGGTGTATTTAATTTCCGATTTTTTTTCAGCAATGCCTTGCCATCCAATCATGGAAGTGTTTCCACTACTTTTGTAAAGGAGCTAATTCAAAAAATTATAAACGAGGAAAATCCAGCAAATCCTCTTTCTGATCAGGAAATTTCAGATATGTTAAAAAAACAGGGTATAGATATTGCCAGAAGAACTGTTGCAAAATATAGAGAAGAGCTTAAAATTCCACCAAAATCTTTGAGAAAACTAAAAAATTATTAGGGAGGAGCAAGCATGAAGATAACAATCAGAGGGAAAAACATTGATGTCACAGAAGCATTAAAACAGTATATTGAGAAAAGAGTGAGTAAATTTGAAAGGTTTTTAAATGATGCTTCAGAGGCAATAGTAACAATAAGCACAGAAAAGTTTACTCACAAAATAGATGTTTTGTTAAAAGTAAATGGGCATTTAATACAGGCTGAAGGCAAAACAGAAGACCTTTATTCAGCAGTGGATCAGGTCGTGGAGAAGCTTGAAAAACAGGTTTTGAAGTATAAAGAGAAGATTCAAAATAAAAATAAAAAAGAAGCAGTTAAATATCCTACTACAGCTCCTCAAGAAATAGAACAGGTAAAGAGAATTGTTAAATATAAAAAATTTGATTTAAGACCGATGTCTCCAGAGGAAGCAGTTGACCAGATGGAACTTTTAGATAAAGATTTCTTTATTTTCCTTAACTCATTTACTGGAGATGTCAATGTGGTGTACAGAAGAAAAGATGGCAATTTTGGCTTAATTGAGCCAGCCAGATAAGTTGAATTCTGAAAAATTTATAGTAATAGTAACAGGACTTTCTGGCGCAGGTAAAACCGTAACTCTTAGAACGCTGGAAGATATAGGATTTTTTTGCGTAGATAATCTTCCACCTCCGGTTATACTGGAGTTTTTAAAGTTGCTTCAGAAGCACACAACTTTTAGAAATATTGCAATAGGAATTGACATTAGAGTTCAACAATTTTTTGAAGAAGCGATAAAACTTATTAAAAAAATAAAAAAATCATATAAAACAGAAGTTTTGTTTCTTGAAGCTGATGATGAGGCAATTCTTTTAAGATATAAAGAAACAAGAAGACCTCATCCCCTTTCAGGTTATGTCAGCGATTTAATTGAGGCAATCAAAAAGGAAAGAGCTATGCTTTATCCTCTCAGAAGCTTTTCTGAAAGAATAATTGATACATCACGATTTAATCCTCATCAGTTGAAGTCTTTAATTCGTTCAATTTATGCAGCAGAAGAAATACTGCCTTCAGTAATTGTTATTTCTTTTGGCTATAAAAAGGGTGTCCCTATGAATGCTGATCTTGTTTTTGACGCAAGATTCCTGCCCAATCCTTATTTTGTGCCTTCTTTAACAGAGTTAAGCGGCAAAGATAAACCAGTAAGAGATTTTGTATTGAAACAGAAGGAAACAATTGAATTTTTGAAGTATATCAAGAACTTTTTGAATTTTGCGGTTTCAGGGTATAAAAAAGAAGGAAGAGCTTATATAACAATAGCAATTGGATGTACTGGAGGCAGGCACAGGTCAGTGGTTTTAGCAGAAGAAATAGCTGAGTATATAAAAAGCCTTTCTCTTAATCCTGTGGTGATTCACAGAGATTTATAAGTAAATTTTAAGAAATCCATAAAAATTTAAAATTAACAATTTCTTGACAAAATAGACTTTCTATGGTATTCTTTTTTGCAGTTGTTTTTTTTAGCTGCAAAAATCTAACAGAAAGAAGGTGGGGTATGTTAGAGTTCAACAATTGGTTTTTTGTCTTAATGATTCAATTTTTTGTATTGATGTTTATTCTTAATGCTATTCTCTTTAAGCCAATGATGGAGCTTTTCAGGCAGAGAGAACAGACAATTAAAGGTGCTCTGGAAGAAGCTCAACTGATGAATGAAAAGAAGGAAAAAGCCATTGCTCAGATGAATGCAGATCTGGCTCAGGCAAAGGCTCAGGCAAAAAGTATTATCAATGCTTTAAGAGAGGAAGGGCTTTCTTATCAGAGAGAAGTTGTCTCTAATGCTGAAAAAGAAGCTGTTCAGATGATTGAAAAAGCAAGAGCAGAAATTAAAGCAGAAACAGAAAGAATAAGAGCAGCGCTCAGGCAGGAAGTTGAAAGACTTTCTGAAGAGATTGTGAATAAACTGATAAAGGTTTGATTGGAGGGAATATGAAAAAATCAATAATTTCAATACTAATGATAGTTATATTTGCTTCATCAGCAATGGCAGCAGGGGCAGAGCATGCTGGAGGGAGTTCAAAAAGCTGGATTTATCAGTTCATTAATTTTGCCATACTTGTCTTTCTTCTTGTTAAATTCTTAGGTAAGCCCCTTAAAAAGTTTTTTGCTCAGAGAAGAGAATTAATTGAGAAGAGTATAAAAGAATCACAGGAAGCCAAAGAGCTTGCTAAGAAAGCTCTTCAGGAAGTAGAGGAAAAACTTAAATTAAAGGATAAAGAAGTTCAGGATATTTTGGATACAGCCAAAAAAATTGGAGAGCAGGAAAAATTAAAGATTATAGAGGAAAGTGATAAATTAAAGGAAAAAATTCTTGAACAGGCTAAAACAAATATTGAATTTGAAGTTAAGATGGCAAAGGATGCACTAAGACTTGAGGCAGCGGAGCTTGCAATTCAGCTCAGTGAACAAAAATTAAAAGAGAAAATTACACCTGAAGAGCAAGAAAAGCTTCTTCAGGAATCAATAAAAATAATAGAGGGGCGGAAAAATTGAGAAAGGTAAGAGGAGCTAAGGCAAAAAAATATGCAAAACAATTTTTAAGCCTGGTTAATCTTGACCAGGTTCCTGAAATTGCAGGCAAATTAGAAACAATGGCTCTGCTTATGCAGAAAGAAAAGCAGTTCAGAAACATGCTTGCATCTCCCTCATTTAATGAGCAAGAAAGAGCTGGAGTGATTAACTATCTCTGTGAGAAATTGGCACTTCCTGAAGAAGCAAAGAAATTTCTCACTTTCCTCAGTATTGAAGGGGTGCTTGTTGGATTGGGAGAAATTGTAAAATATATCAATGCACTTTATCTGGAAGCCAAGAAAAAGGTTAAAGGCGTTGTTACATCTGCTGTGGAGCTTCCTGAAAGTATCAAGCAAAAGATTGTTGAATCTCTCAGAGCAATTACTGGCAGAGATATTGAATTGCAATATGAGATTGACCCTTCACTGCTTGGTGGAGTCAGGGTTAAAGTGGGTAGTACCATGTATGACTTGAGCATAAAAGGCCAGTTAGGTCTTTTAAGAGATAAGCTTATAAAGGGGTGAAAAACTATGGAACTTAAGATGGAAGAAATTAGTGAGTACCTTAAAAAGCAGATTGCTGACTTTGAGAAGAAGGCTGATGTCAGCGAAATCGGAATTGTTACTTCTGTTGGTGACGGTGTTGCAAGAATTTACGGATTGGATAACTGCATGGCTTCCGAAATGCTTGAGCTACCAAATGGTGTTTACGGAATGGCTCTCAATCTTGAAGAAGACAATGTAGGTGCAATTCTGTTTGGTGATGACAGACTGATAAAAGAAGGTGATATTGTTAAAAGAACTGGAAGGGTTATGGAAACACCAGTTGGAGAAGAGCTCATTGGAAGAGTTGTCAATGCAGTTGGAATGCCAATTGACGGTAAAGGTCCAATTAATGCAAAACACTTTAGAAAAGTTGATGTTATTGCACCTGGAATTATTAAAAGACAGCCTGTTAAGGAGCCTTTGCAGACAGGTATTAAGGCAATAGATGCAATGATTCCAATAGGAAGAGGACAGAGAGAGCTTGTTATTGGTGACCGTCAGACTGGTAAGACAGCAATTCTGCTTGATACAATCATTAATCAGAAGGGACAAAATTGTATATGTATATATGTTGCATGCGGGCAGAGACGTCAGAGTGTTGTTCAGGTTGTTGAGACTCTGAAAAAATATGGTGCAATGGATCATACAATTGTTGTTGCAGCCACTGCCTCAGAACCTGCTGCCATGCAGTATATTGCCCCATATGTTGGCTGTGCAATGGGTGAATACTTTAGAGATAAAGGCATGCATGCACTTGTATGTTATGATGACCTTACAAAGCAGGCTTATGCATACAGGCAGATTTCATTGATTCTTAGAAGACCACCAGGAAGAGAAGCATATCCTGGTGATGTATTTTATCTCCACTCCAGATTGCTTGAAAGAGCAGCTAAGCTCTCTGATGCAGAGGGTGGTGGTTCTCTTACAGCACTTCCAGTTATTGAAACACAGGCTGGTGACGTTTCTGGATATATTCCAACAAACGTTATTTCTATTACAGATGGTCAGATATATCTTGAACCTGAGCTTTTCTATGCCGGTGTCCGTCCTGCTATTAATGTGGGACTATCAGTTAGCCGTGTTGGTGGTGCAGCACAGATTAAAGCTATGAAACAGGTTGCAGGAATGTTAAGGCTTGACCTTGCACAATACAGAGAGCTTGCAGCATTTGCTCAGTTTGCTGCAGATCTTGATAAAGCTACAAGAGCATTACTTGAAAGAGGACAGAGAATGGTGGAACTTCTGAAACAGGACCAGTACGTTCCAATGCCTGTTGAAGATCAGATAATGCTCATTTTCGCAGGAACTCAGGGATATCTTGATGATTTACCTGTTTCTGCTATTAAAGCATTTGAACAGGGCTTCCTGAGCTTTATAAGAAGCCAGAAAGAAGACCTTAGAAAAGAAATCAGAGAAAAGAAAGAGCTTGATGATACATTAAAACAAAAAATTACAGATGCTATCTTAGAGTTTAAAAAGACATTTCAGCCTTAATTAAATAAAATCTGAAGGTAGGAGCAGTTAAATGCCAACATTAAGAGATATAAGAAAAAAAATAAAAGCAATACAGGGAACAAAAAAGATCACCTCTGCTATGAAAATGGTGGCAGCAGCCAAGCTCCGCAAGGTTCAGGATAGTATGCTCAGATACAGACCTTATGCTACAAAAATGCAACAGGTTCTTGCAGATCTGGCTGCAGCAGTTGAGACAAGAAGTGATCTTCCACCTCTGCTTTTAAGAAGACCTATTAAGACAGTAGAAGTACTGGTTATTACATCTGATAAAGGACTCTGCGGAGCCTTTAATACTAATATTTTAAGAGTTGCCACAAAAGAGATAGACAGGCTAAAGAAGGAAGGTTTAAATACTACAATTTCAGTGGTTGGGAGAAAAGCAAGAGATTATTTCAAAAGAAGAGAGATTCCCCTTAAAAATATATGGACGGGAATTTCTGGAAAACTTCAATACACTCACGCTCAGATGATAGCCCAGGAGATGATTAATGCTTATGTAACTGAAGCAGTTGATGAAGTGGTGATCATTTACAATGAATTTAAATCCGTGATATCTCAAAGGGTTGTAGTAAACAGAATTCTTCCAATTGGCAGAATAGAAACTGAACCTGTGGAGCAGCCTTTTTATCCATTTACCTATGAGCCAAGAGCACCTGAATTGTTTGCAATGTTACTGCCAATCTATATAGAAATTCAGATTTACAGAGCACTTTTGGAATCACAGGCAGCAGAAGAGGCAGCAAGAATGACAGCAATGGATAATGCCACGAAGAACTGTGATGAGTTAATTAAGAAGACAACTCTTATAGCAAACAAGGTAAGACAGGCATCAATCACAAAAGAGCTTATGGACATAGTTGGTGGTGTGGAAGCTTTAAAACAAAGTGAAGGATAAAAATTTAAAAAAAGAATAAAGGAGGTTTAAAAATTATGAACGTAGGCAAGGTAGTACAGGTTATTGGAACAGTGGTTGACTGTGAATTTGAAGGACAGTTGCCTGAAGTTTTAAATGCTCTAAGAATAGATGAACCTGGTGATCCTCAGAAGGGTATTCCAGAGATTCATCTAACCCTGGAAGTTGCTATGCATCTCGGTGAAAATAGAGTAAGAACAATAGCTATGGGTTCAACAGACGGACTTGTAAGAGGAATGAAGGTTGTTGACACGGGTGCACCAATTAAAGTTCCTGTTGGTAAGCCTGTTCTTGGAAGAATTATAAATGTTATTGGTGAACCTGTCGATGAAATAGGTCCAATTCAGGCTAATGAGTATTATCCAATTCATATTCCAGCTCCTGATTTTACAGCCCAGTCTCCAACAACCCAGCAGTTTGAAACAGGTGTTAAAGTTTTTGACCTTCTTGTCCCATTCGTCAGAGGCGGTAAAATGGGAATGTTTGGTGGTGCAGGAGTTGGTAAAACAGTCATCATTATGGAAATGATTCATAACATCGCAATGAAACACGGTGGTGTTTCAGTTTTTGCAGGTGTTGGTGAAAGAACCCGTGAAGGAAATGACCTTTATCTTGAAATGAAGCATTCTGGAGTTTTACCTCAGGTTGCCCTTGTTTACGGACAGATGAACGAGCCACCTGGTGTTAGAGCACGTGTTGCTCTTACAGCACTTACAGTTGCAGAATACTTCAGAGATCAGGGACAGGACGTTCTAATATTTATAGATAACATTTTTAGATACACTCTTGCAGGATCAGAAGTTTCTGCTCTCTTAGGAAGAATGCCATCAGCAGTTGGTTATCAACCAACACTTTCAACAGAAATGGGAGCGTTGCAGGAAAGAATTACAACAACAGCAAAAGGTTCAATTACATCCATGCAGGCAATATATGTTCCAGCAGACGACTTAACAGACCCAGCAGTTGCAGCAGTTTTTGCTCATCTTGATGGAACAGTTGTTCTTTCCCGTCAGATTGCAGAGCTTGGAATTTATCCAGCAGTGGATCCTCTGGATTCAACAAGCCGAATTCTTGATCCAAGAATAATTGGTGAGGAACATTATCAGGTTGCAAGAGGAGTTCAAGCAGTTCTTCAGAGATATAAAGAATTGCAGGACATCATAGCAATTCTTGGAATTGAAGAGCTTTCAGAAGATGATAAACTCACTGTTGCAAGAGCAAGAAAGCTTCAGAGATTCCTTAGCCAGCCATTCCATGTAGCAGAAACCTTTACAGGAACACCTGGAAGATATGTAAAGCTTGAGGATACAATAAAAGGCTTTAAAGCAATTCTTGATGGTAAATACGATGATCTTCCAGAGCAGGCATTCTACATGGTTGGTCCAATAGAAGAAGTGGAGGAAAAAGCCAAGAAAATGGGATATACAAGGCAGGTATAAATTAGAAGGAGTAGACAATGGCAGATAAATTGAAGTTAGAAGTTATAACTCCCTATGGAGAAGTAGTAAACGAAGAAGTGGATGAAGTCTATACTACAGGTGCAGAAGGAGATTTTGGAGTATTGCCAGGGCATTGTCCTTTTATGACAGCCATCAGAATTGGCTCTCTCTCATACAAAAAAGATGGACAGATGCATTATCTTTTCGTTAATAGGGGATATTGTGAAGTGTTGAATGATAGAGTTTTAGTGTTAGTTGGAAGTGCTGAGAGAGTTGAGGAAATTGATATTGAAAGAGCTAAAGCTGCATTAGCTCGTGCAGAGGAGAGAATTCGTAAAGCTCAGGCTGGTGAAACAGATATTGATCTTGCAAGAGCTCAGGCAGCCCTGGAAAGAGCAACCATAAGAATTCAACTTGCTACAAAGCTTATTCCAAGGTAGCATATAAAAAGAGGAGGATTTAAATTGTCCTCCTCTTTTCACTTCAATAGCGTTAACCATTCATTCAACACTCAGATTGCTGATAGAAAATTGTTTTTAACTTTTGTTAGGAGCTTTTTATCAAAAAATTTTTAACATCGCTCAAGACAAAATCATAATGGCAATTTTAAGCCCTTGAACATTTGAACTATTTTATAAGTGGATTGGATATTAGAGGCTCAGAGATTCCTCGTGCCATCGAGGTGTTCGGAATATATGATGATATACGAATTACTCAGTGCTCGGGAAAATAAAAAAAGGGTGGGAGGGCATTATCCCTCTCACACCCTTTCTTTTTTTATCCGTGGGATGCTGGAAAGAATGTGTAGCTTATCCAGACAAGCACAATCAATAAAACTATGCCAAGCCCTACACTCCATAAGATAAGTTTTTTCTCAATTGGAAGTAGTGGCTCAAACTCCATTTTTTCAAGTTCTTCTTTGAGTTTTGCTTCTTCTGTCATATTCCTACCTCCTTTATCCTGTTATTACCGGAGGTTTTACTCCGTGGAAGAATATATAGGATATCAACAAACCAATCCAGAGAATGAATCCAAAAAGACATATCAGATAGACAAGAGCAAGCTTTCCAATACCCTCTTCCCAGAGTTTTCTGAAGTCAGACATTACTCCGATTGTAAAGAATGTGATCAAGAAGAAAAGCACTCTCAAGGCATTTGTTCCTGCTGTTGATACAGATGTTTGAGAAATAATTTTCTTTGCGTCTTTTACACTTGCTTCTAAATCTTGAATTTGTTTTTTCTTTGCATCAATTTGTGCTGTTAAGGTTGCCTGTTGTGCTGGGTCCGTAACTTGAGTAAGCTGCTTTTCAATTGTTGTTATTTCCTTTTTGATTTTGTTTACCTTTCCTTCAACAGAGCCAACTTTTGGAGCATACGGAATAGCAATGAGAAGAATAACTATAAAGGTAACAGCATATGCTATGACGAATTTTGGAAATCTTCTCCATATTTCTGTTGCAGAGACCCTTTCTCCAGGTCTGCATTCAATTTTTGCACACCATATATAGGCAAGTATGAATGCCCAGATACTGATAAATATATCAATAAAAAGCTTTGTCGTTGATGCTGCCATTAGCATCCATCCTGGCTCATACTTAATCCCGGCAGCAGTTTCTGCTTTTGCTCTTATAAGGGCATCAACAACTGCACCTGATGCAAAGGCTGCACCATCTGTCTTAACTGCAAGTCCCATCCATGCACCAGCAACCATTGGCTCTTTCCAGAGGAAAGCTTGAGTAAAGAAAGGAAGAATAATGAGCTCAACAACTGCAAATATAACAACCAGTGAGCTTACCATAATCGGAACAACAGGCCTTGCTTTAATTGCTCCACCTGTTGCAATTGCTGCAGAAACACCACAAATGGAGATCCCAGATGCAAGTGGAGCTGCCCATTCTTTACTGAACTTAAACCATTTTCTCGCAATCCAATAAACCAATGCCCAGTAAATGAGATAGGCTTCAATTATGGCGCAGAGTCCTCTGAAAAGTACTGCCTGTGCAAGTCCAAATGATTGAGCTGCTTTTAATCCAAGTAATGCGCCCATTAAACCAATTGCGGTTTTAATGTAAAACTCTGGTTTTAATGCTTCACCAATGAATTTTGCAAAACCTCTGAAGAAATTACCAACAATCAAGCCAAGTAACAGAGCAAATATAAAGCCACCTTCACCTGTAAGTTTCAATGACCATGGAATATTGAATTTTTTAGCATCGGTTGCTGCAAAATAAGCATAATGACCAATAAACCAGCACAGATAGCTCAACCAGAAAACAAAGAAGAATCCAATATTGAATTTTACTATATTAGCTCGCATGAGTGCTGCACCGATTGTGAAAACTACAGCCATGAAAATATAGGTAAGCACAAGAGATGCAAATCCTGAAAGCCCTTTCTTTTCATAGGTGTCACCAACTTTGTATTTTGTTGGATCAGAGACTGTTACAGTTTCTTCTTTCCCGTCAGGTTTCTTGATGGTTAGTTTGTTCCCATCAATTTTTGTAATTTCACCCTTCAGGCTTTGATAAACTTTTCCTGTTGGAGCAATTGCCTTGCTTGAGTCTGTCCACTCTTTTGTAGAGACAACCCATCCTAAGGGATCAATTCCTGTGTAAGCCAGCAGAGAAATTGCAAAAATCACAATAGCTAACCAAAAGGCTAACCAATCCTCACTAACACCTTTCTTTTTTTCTTCCATACTTCATCCTCCTTCTCTTAAAAATTTTAATAAAATAAAGTAAAGTGCATTTTCACCCCCTCTCTTCAAAAAAAGATTCACTTTAATTTAAGCAAAATATATACCAGAATAAAAAGCAGGAAAAATCAAAAAATTTTTTCATTTATGTTACTTTGCAGTAACAATTTTTTATTTATATGTTACTTTATGGTAACAATTTTAATCATCAATTATAAGGTATAATTCTTTAGACTTAGGCAATGGGTTCAATTTTACACATAAAAAATTTTTACACTGCTCATAAAAATTGTTTGACAAAAAAATTTCTTTTGCTTTAATATATAAAGTTTACAGGGGCTTTGTCCCTGTTTTCATCTCTGTGGGAGGAGGTCGAAAAATTGTATGCTTTAGGGACCCATCTTTTAATTGAATTAAAAAATTGCAATCCCGAGATCCTCAAAGATCTCGAAAGCGTCAAAAAAATTCTTGTAGATGCTGCAAAAAAAGCAAATGCAACAATCATTAATGTAAATTTCCATGAATTTAATCCTTTTGGTATTAGTGGAGTAGTAGTTATTGCTGAGTCTCATCTGACGATTCATACATGGCCTGAGTATGGTTTTGCTGCAGTGGATGTATTTACCTGTGGAGATACTATAAAGCCAGAGATTGCAGCTCAATATATTATAGAAGCCTTTGAATGTGAATCTCCCTCAATTGTTGAAATGAAAAGAGGTATAATTTCTTACAAAAACGAGAAATTACCACATAAGGTATGTCATGAAGAATTGCAAATGGTATATTGAGCAGACATCAGAGGATGAGATTATACTTCATTCTCTGAAGGAGATTATATATTCTGAAATATCTCCTTATCAGAGAATTGAAGTCATTTGTTCGGGTAATCTTGGCAGATGTCTTCTTCTTGATGGTAAAATGCAGTCTGCTGAGGCTGATGAATTTATTTATCACGAAGCACTGGTTCATCCTGTTATGCTTTTAAGTGAATCTGTAGAAAGGGTGCTTATTGCAGGTGGTGGAGAAGGAGCTACTTTGAGAGAGGTATTAAAATATCCTGTTAAGGAAGTTGTAATGGTTGAGCTTGATGAATTAGTTATTAAAACTGCTAAGAGATATCTTCCAGAATGGCATAATGGCGCTTTTGATGATCCAAGGGTCAGGTTAGTTATAGATGATGCAAGAGCTTATATTGAAAGAACGAAAAACTATTTTGATGTAATAATAATAGACTTGCCAGAACCAGCAGAAGGAGGACCTGCGTATCTTCTTTATACAAAAGAGTTTTATGAAAAAGTCAAAGAAGCTCTTACTGAAAAGGGAATGATGGTTACGCAGTCTGCCTCTGCATCTGTGAATAATTTAAGAGTTTTTGTCTCAATTGTTACCACTCTCAAGCAGGTATTCCCCTATGTGAAACCCTACATTGCTTATATTCCTTCCTTTTTTGCTCCATGGGGTTTTGCTCTTGTTTCCAAAAAAATAAATCCAGAAGGCTCAATGGCTAAAATAAATGAAAAAATTGTTTCCATTAAGGATAGTCTAAAGTTTTATGATATAGATGCACATACTGCAATGTTTTGTCTTCCAAAGCATATTAAAAAAGCTATTGAAACAGAAGGGGTAGTCATCCATGATGACTCCCCTCTTTCTTTTTATTAATCTCTCTTTTTAGAAGGCAGCACTGCAAGACCTGGCAGTTCTTTACCTTCCAGTAGTTGTAAAGCAGCACCGCCACCAGTTGATATAAAGGAGATAGCATCACTTACACCTGCTTTATGCACTGCGTAGTCTGTATCTCCACCGCCAACTATTGTAAAAGCATAAGAGTCAGCTACGGCATGAGCAATTGCAAAAGTTCCTCTTGAAAAGGCATCTATTTCAAAAACTCCCATTGGTCCATTCCAAAGAATAGTTTTCGCATCATGTAATGCTTCTGTAAAAAGTTTTACTGAAGCAGGACCAATATCAAGGCCACGCCATCCTGGTGGAATTTCCTGAATAGGAACGATTTTTGTTTCTGCTCCATGCTCTATACTTTGAGCAATAACAACATCAACGGGCAAATAAAATTTAACTTTATTTTTGTGAAGTTTTTCTATAATTTTAAGGGCAAAATCTATCATATCTGGTTCAACAAGACTGTCTCCCACTTCGTATCCCATGGCTTTTATAAATGTGAAAGCCATACCTCCACCAACTATAACTTTGTCTGCCTTATCTGCAAGATTTTCAAGCACTCCAATTTTACCTCCTACCTTTGCTCCGCCAAGTATTACAACAAAGGGTCTTATTGGAGATTCCACTGCACCTTTCAGGTATTCAATTTCCTTTTTAAGTAAAAAACCAGCAGCAGAGGGAATAAACTTAGGAATACCAACAATTGAAGCATGTGCTCTGTGTGAGGCACCAAAGGCATCATTCACATAAAAATCCGCTAAAGAGGCAAGAGCTTTGGCAAATTTTTCGTCATTTTTTTCTTCTTCAATGTGAAATCTTAGATTTTCAAGCAACACAACATCGCCTTCCTTCATTTTTGAGACAAGCTGTTCTACCTGTGGACCAATGCAATCGGGTGCAAAAATTACTTCTTTGTTGAGTAATCTCTGAAGTCTTCTCGCAACAGGAGCCAAAGAAAGCTTTGGATCAAGTTTTCCTTTTGGTCTGCCAAGATGGGAAGCTAAAATTACCTTAGCCCCTTCGTCAATTGCATAGTTTATAGTTGGCAGTGTAGAGCGAATTCTTCTGTCATCAGTTATCATCAGGTTTGCGTCAAGGGGAACATTAAAATCAGCTCTAATAAAAACTCTCTTACCTTTTATAGGTAAATCTTCAATTGTCATTTTGTCAAAGGAATTATTAAAGGGTGCCATTTTTGCCTCCTTAAATTTTTTCCATTAAATATAGCACAAGGTCTCTTACTCTACAACTATAACCATATTCATTATCATACCATGATATCACCTTTGCAAGTTTGCCTTCTAAAACTTTTGTAAGAAGTCCATCAACAATTGATGAGTAGGGTGAATGGTTGAAATCTACAGAAACAAGAGGTTCTTCAATATACATAATAATTCCTTTAAGATGCTCCTGAGAGGCTTTTTTTAATGCTTCGTTGATATCAGACTCCGTAACTTCTTTACTGAGTTGAGCTACAAAATCAACCATTGATACATTTGGAGTTGGAACTCTTACTGCCATTCCATCAAGTTTTCCTTTAAGTTCTGGAAAAACTTTTCCTACAGCCCGTGCAGCACCTGTTGTGGTAGGAATTATTGAAACAGCAGCAGCTCTTGCTCTTCTTAAGTCTTTGTGAGGCAGATCAAGAATTCTCTGGTCATTTGTATAAGCATGAACAGTTGTAGCAAAACCTCTTTCAATCCCAAAGTGTTCATGAAGGACTTTTGCTACAGGAGCAAGGCAGTTTGTGGTACACGAAGCATTTGAAATTATTTTATGCTGAGATGGATCAAGAAGATAATGATTAACTCCCATCACGACTGTGATATCTTCTTCCTTTGCAGGTGCTGTAATTATTACCCATTTTGCACCAGCCTGCAGATGCTTAGATGCACCAGCTCTGTCTGTAAATCTTCCTGTTGATTCAATCACAACATCAATGTTTAAATCTTGCCATGGAAGTTTTTGAGGGTCTGTTTCAGCAAAAACTTGAATTTGTCTTTCATCAACCACGATATTGTTTCCTTGAGCTTTTACAGTTCCTTTAAACTTCCCATGAACAGAGTCATACTGAAGCAAATGAGCAAGAGTATATGCATCTGTAAGATCATTAATTGCAACGATTTCAATTTCTGGATAACCGTAGGAAGCACGGAAGAAAAGCCTTCCAATTCTGCCAAAACCATTAATGGCGACTTTTAATGCCATATTACACCTCCATTAAATTTTCTCTCTAAAACTATTAATAACCATTCCTGTAAGAAGTTTCGGGTAGAAATATGTTGATTTGGGAGGCATTCTTAGACCTTTAAGTGCAACTCGTTCTATTTCTTCTACTTTTGTCGCTCTGAGAATAAAAATTGCATCACATTTTCCTTCTTCCACCATCTTTATACCTTTGTCAATATCTGTATCATAACAGACTTCTTTCTGAGGAAACATTTCCTTTAGAATTACCTCTTCAAGAATGGTAACATCAAGATCTCTCAACTCTTCAGGTAAATGTTCAAGAGATGAGCCTTTATATTGAAGGATATAGAATTTGTTATTTTTAAAATAAACTCCGATATTTTTACTCCCCATTCTTTCAATTGCTTCCTGAATATCCTCATTTTTGTTGAATTCAAGTAAACAAAAAAGATTATTATGTTTTTCAAGTTGTTGCTTGACAGGTAAAGGAGTGCTTAAAATTCTGTGAGTTGGCAGAATTAGATAACCGTCATCTTCAATATTGGCCAAAAACATTAGAACATAATTCCATGGCGGGTCTTCTCTGTCTGGATAAATTGCATTCATCATTGTTTTAAACTCAAGAGCAACCTCGTATCTATGATGACCATCAGCAATAAATATGGGTTTGTTTTTAAACTCTTCCGCTATTTTTTTTATTTGAGATTGCTCATTTATTTTAAATAGCCTGTGAATATTTCCATCTAAATCTTTTGCCTGGATATAAGGATTTTTAAGATTTTCAAGTATTTGAGAGGTTACTCTCTCTTTTGAACGATAAATAGAAAATATCAAAGAAGTATTTGCCATGCAGGCTTTCATGAGATTTAATCTATCTGTCTTAGGTTTTGAATATGTTTGCTCATGAGGATAAATTCCTCTGCCAAGTTCTTCAAGTCTTACAGTGCCTATGATTCCTCTTAGTGTTTTCTTTTTATTTTTATATACATATTCAACTTCATAACCGTAAAAACAAGGCTCTTTTTCTTGAATAAGAATTCCTTCCCTAAGCCATCTCTCCATATACTCTTTTGCAAGAACATATTTATCTACTCCTGCTGAATTTTTCCCGTAATCAATTCTTATTATGTTATAAGGGCTTTTATCATAGAGAATATCTTTAAGTTCATTGGAGATGATATCATAGGGAGGGCACATGACATCATCTCCAATGATTTTTTCAGGATTGTAAACAATTCCCTTAAAAGGTTTGATTACAGTCATATAGGTTCTATGATAACATTTAAAGTTATTGTAGCTCAACACTGATAAAATATGTTATATTGTTTTTCATGAATCTGATTACGAAAACAGTTCTTCTTCCAAAGATTGGAAAAACAAGAATAACATTTTACCGTGAAAGGAGAAAAATCACAAAGGATAAAACAACAATTTCTCTTCCCTTTGATCTTCAATTGAATGAAAAACTTGCTTATGGAGAGATAATTTACAGTCCTGTATTCAGGTCCTGTAGAATCATGTGGAGTGATGCTCCAGAGGACATGCAGATAAAAGAAGAGGCAGAAAATTTTATTAAAGAATTTTTATTTGGTACTTTGATTGCTACAACAGAACCAATAGAGGATGAGGAAGCTGAAAAGATTTTTAATGATTTTATAGAATTTTTTGCCTCCTCTGTGCAATACAGGATAACAGCTGAAGGTGCTTGCGTTCTGACTATTCCAATTGCTAAGAAGGAAGCAAAAGTAATTAAAGTAATATTAAGGAAAAAAGAAACAGGAGATTATTTTTTCAGTGATGATGGATTAATACTCAGAAGTTTTCGTCCCCATGAAAGAGGTCAGAGAGAAAGAGTTATTTTTGCTGCAAAAAAATTGGGCATAGAAATTAAAGAAGAAGAGTTGTTTCTTGAATCCTCTCGAGAAGAACTCTCTCAAAATTTTTACAAGTTTATACAGTTTGTCTCTGCAGTATATTTGTTTTACTTGATTTAATATTCCTTCTGGTTGACACAAAACAGGCAAAAAAATTAATATTGATTTTAGAAACTAAAAATTTTTACAGGAGCATTAAAATGTTTGAGAAGTTTACAGAAAAGGGTCGTAAAATAATTCTCTATGCCAGAGAAGAAGCAGAAAAAAGAAATAGCGAGTTTCTTGATACAGAACATTTACTTCTTGCAATTTTAAGAGAAGAAGATTCCATTCCAGTGGCTATACTAAGAAAAATCGGAATTTCTCCTGAAAATGTAAGATATGAAATTGAAAAAAGAATAAACACAGAGGGTAATCTTCTTACTTATGGAGAAATACCTTTTTCTCCAAGAGCTAAAAAGGTTCTTGAAAATGCAGTGGAAGAGGCAAGACTTTTAGGCCATCCCTATATCGGGAGTGAACATCTCTTTCTTGGTTTAATTAAAGAGGAAGAAGGAATCGCAGGTAAAATTCTGAGAAGTTTTGGAATTAATCTTTTAGGCGCAAGACAATTGACTATTAACTTTTCAATAAGACCTCATTTCCAGAGTACACCTCAAAAAGAAAAAAGAAAAACAAATACTCCAGCTCTTGATGAATTTGGAAGAGATCTCACTTTGTTTGCTATTGAAGGCAAACTTGATCCTGTAATCGGAAGAGAAGATGAGATAGAAAGAGTCATTCAGATTCTTGGAAGAAGAATTAAAAATAATCCTGTTATAATTGGTGAGCCAGGGGTTGGCAAAACAGCAATAGTAGAAGGGCTTGCTCAAAAAATTATTGAAGGAGATGTGCCTGATATTTTACTTGGCAAAAGAATTATTGCCCTTGACTTGGGAGCATTAATTGCAGGAACAAAATACAGAGGCCAGTTTGAAGAGCGACTCAAAGCAGTAATAAGAGAGGCAACTCAATCAGACAATATTATTTTATTCATTGATGAGCTTCACACAATAATTGGAGCAGGTGCAGCAGAAGGCTCTGTTGATGCTTCAAACATGTTAAAACCTGCTCTGGCGCGTGGAGAAATGCAGTGTATTGGTGCGACAACTCCACAAGAATACAGAAAATATATAGAAAAAGATGGAGCTTTGGAAAGAAGATTTCAACCTGTATACATTCAACCAACAACTGTGGAAGTAACAATCGAGATTTTAAAAGGAATAAGAGAAAAATACGAATCCCATCATAGGGTAAAAATTACAGATGAAGCAATAGAAGCTGCTGTAAAGCTTTCAGATAGATACATTGCAGACAGATTTTTACCAGACAAAGCAATAGATGTTATTGATGAGACTGCTTCAAGAATTAAGCTTAGAAGATCTGTGATGCCTCAGGAACTTAAAGACCTTGAGTTTGAGCTTGCTAGAATTACCAAAGAAAAGTCTTTATACATAAAGCTTCACGATCTTCCTGCAGCGCAGAAGGCAAAATACGAAGAGGAAAAATTAAAAAGAATTTATGAAACTAATTACAAAAAATGGAAAGACTCAATGCACAAGGAAGTTCCTCTTGTTACAGCAGAGGATGTCTCATATACTGTTTCCAAGATGACAGGTATCCCACTTTATAAACTTGAACAGACAGAGTCTGAAAAACTGCTTCATATGGAGGAAATTCTACATCAAAGAATTGTAGGACAGGATGAGGCAATAAAGAGTGTCTGCAAGGCAATAAGACGCTCTCGTGCAGGATTGAAAACAAAAAACAGACCAATTGGTTCATTTTTCTTTTTAGGTCCTACAGGAGTTGGCAAAACAGAACTTGCAAGGGTCCTTGCAGAGTTCATGTTCAATGATGAGACTGCTTTAGTAAAATTTGACATGTCCGAGTATATGGAAAAATTCAATGTATCAAAGCTAATAGGCGCACCTCCTGGGTATGTTGGTTATGAAGAAGGAGGGCAGCT
Organism: Thermodesulfovibrio sp.; assembly: GCF_049969575.1. Taxonomy (NCBI): domain Bacteria; kingdom Pseudomonadati; phylum Nitrospirota; class Thermodesulfovibrionia; order Thermodesulfovibrionales; family Thermodesulfovibrionaceae; genus Thermodesulfovibrio; species Thermodesulfovibrio sp. The sequence continues at coordinate 58,361 of NZ_JBMFOO010000001.1, forward strand.
TACAGAAAGAATTCGTAAACGACCTTATTCTGTTGTTTTATTTGATGAGATTGAAAAAGCTCATCCTGATGTATTTAATCTGTTGCTCCAGATACTTGATGAAGGCGTTCTTACAGATAGTTTTGGTAGAAAAGTGGATTTCAGAAATACGATTATAATAATGACATCAAACATAGGAGCAAGATTGATTGAAAAATCAACACCTCTTGGTTTTCACAAGCCTCAGTCCACTGATATATACCAGAAAATCAAAGACAGCGTGTTTGATGAACTTAAAAAGACCTTTAATCCTGAATTTCTGAACCGAGTTGATGATATTGTGGTATTCCATCCTCTTGAAGAATCCCATTTACTTGCTATTATTGATCTTTTAATTGCTGAAACAAATAAAAAACTTGCAGAATACGGATTTGTTATTGCTGTATCCGATGCAGTTAAACATTGGATTCTCAGTAAATACTATCAGCCAGCTTATGGTGCAAGACCTATGAGACGAGCTATTGCAAAAGAAATAGAAGACCCGCTTTCAGAAGAAATTCTGAAGGGTAACTTTAAAGGAGCGAGCCTTATAAAAGTTGAGCTAAATAACAATCAGATAGAGTTTAAAGAAGTTGCTGAAGAAGTAACAGCATCTGTTAATTGAGGTGAGTGATGAAAAAAAATGTATTTTTAATTTTATTTGTTTTACTTGCCCTGATTGTTACAGGAAGTATTTTATTAAAAAAGGGCAAGACTTCTATAAAAGAAAATGTACAGATTGGACTCCCTGCTCCTGATTTTGAACTTAAAGATATTAATGGTAAAAAATGGAGTCTCAAAGACTTAAAAGGTAAAATTGTTATTCTCAACTTCTGGGCATCATGGTGCAATGACTGTAAAGTAGAGAAAAAGTCAATACAGGCTTATTTAAATAAAAATGGAGCTTCCGATGACTTTGTATTTCTTACAGTTCTTTACAAAGATAATCCCCTAACTGCCACTGAAATAGCAAAAAAAGAGGGTTTTACTTTCCCTGTGCTTATTGATGACGGAGTTACATCAACAATTTATGGAATAAAGGGAGTTCCTGAAACATTTCTCATAGATAAAAAAGGAATATTAAGGCACAAGATCGTTGGTCCTGTTGACTGGAGTAATCCTCATATAGTTCCTCATCTAAGACAAGTATTATCTTAATGGGTAAACCCGCTCAGCCAAAAAAGGTTTTGCTATTTATTGGAACACTTTTCAAGGATAAAGAGGTATACTATAGGGCAAGACAAATCCTGGAGAAATTTTTCGGCGAAATAATTTTAGAGTCAAGTCCGAAACAATGGAATTATTCAGATTACTATACTGCAGAACTTGGTAGCCCAATACTGAGAAGATTCATGTTTTTTAAAAATTTGATTTCTGAAGGGGATATTGCCCAGATAAAAATTCAAACAAATCAGATTGAAGAGGAACTTTCTAAGGATGGAAAACGAACTATAAATCTTGATCCAGGTTATATAGGGCTTGCAAAGCTTATTCTTGCTACAACAAAGGATTACTCTCACAGAATTTATCTTAAAGATGGAATTTATGCAGAGGTTACATTGATTTTCAGGGATAATTCCTTCAGACCCTATATAAACACTTACAGAGATTATGCAGAAGATGAATATATAAAACTTTTTAATCTTGCAAGAGCTATTTATAAGGATTTGTTACTCAAGTAAAAATTGACAAAAATTCTATCTGACTTTTAAACTTAAAATAAATCATACTGAGGGAGGAAATGTGTTAAAAGGAATCGAAGAAATCTCAACGACCAAAAAAAGATTGAAATTTGAAATACCAGCAGATGTAGTTGAAGAAGAAATTCAGAAAGCATTAAAAGAAATTCAAAAGAAAGCAAAAATCCCTGGTTTCAGACCTGGAAAAGCTCCTCTTGCAATAATCGAAAAAAAATTTGGTCAAGAAGCTATTTCCGATGTTCTGGAAAAACTGGTTTCAGAGTCTTACAGGAAAGCAGTTAAAGAGGCTAATTTAAAACCTCTTGTTCCTCCAATAGCTGAAGATGCCATTGATATAAAGAGGAAGGAGCCTCTTTCTTTTGAATTAGTTGTTGAAGTAAGGCCAGAGATTGAAAATCTTAGCTATGAAAATATAGAGGTAGAAGAGATTGAAACAGAAGTAAAAGATGAAGAAATTGAAGAAGTCATTAAAAGATTGTGCGAAGAAAGAGGTAGTTATGAACCAACAGATGAGCCTACCCGGGCTGGAGATCTTGTAGTTATTGATTATAAAACAGACATTGGAAAAGAAGCAAAGGACTTTGTCTATAAGCTTGGTGCTGGACCATTTCCAGAGGATTTTTCAAAGGCAATAGAAGGCAAGAAAAAAGGAGAAAGTTTTAATGTAACAATTGATTTTACGGAAGACTCTATTGCTGATTTTGCAGGCAAAAAAGTTAATTTTGAGATTACTTTAAAAGAAGTAAAAAGAAAACAAACAGTTCCTTATGAAGAAATTTATAAAGAGCTTGGTTTTGAAAGTATGGAAGAGTTTAAAGATTACATAAGAAAAAATCTTGAAAACGCTAAAAAACAACAAGCTATTGAACAGCAGAAAATTGATATACTTAAAAAACTTCTTGATACTCATGAATTTGAACTTCCAGAAGGGCTTGTTGAGATGGAAATAAAACGAATCACTGAAGAATATGAATCATTAGGACTTGATATAACACAAAATATGGATAAAATCTCAGAAAGAGCAAAAAGGAATGTTAAAGCATATATTCTTCTTGAAGCCATAGGAGAAAAGGAAGGAGTTACTGTTTCAGAGGAAGAGCTTAAACAGGAAATTATGGATATTGCAAGAAGATACAGCATAACTCCACAGGGAGTTATACAGTATTACATGTCAAGGGATGGCTCCTTAGAGGCACTACAAAATAGTGTATTTGAAAGAAAGGTATTTGACATACTTCTAAGTAAATCAAATAAGATTAAAAAACAGGAGGCAGTATGAGCATTGTTCCAATAGTAATAGAACAAACAGGAAGAACAGAAAGAGTTTATGACATATACTCAAGACTGCTAAAGGATAGGATTATTTTTATTGGCACAGAAATAAATGATCAGGTTGCCAATGTTGTAATAGCTCAGTTGCTTTTTCTTCAAACTGAAGATCCTGACAAAGACATTCATATTTACATAAACTCACCAGGAGGTATGGTATCAAGCGGACTTGCAATATATGATACAATGCAGTATGTAAAACCTGATATTGCCACATACTGTATCGGACAGGCTTCTTCAATGGCTTGTGTTCTTCTTGCAGCTGGAACAAAAGGAAAAAGATTTGCGCTACCTCATTCAAGGGTAATGATTCACCAGCCAATTGGTGGTTTTTATGGACAGGCAACGGATGTGGAGATTCATGCAAGAGAAATCTTAAAAATGAAAGATTTGCTCAATAAAATTCTTGCAAAACACACAGGACAGCCAATTGAAAAAATTCAGAAGGATACAGAAAGAGACTTTTTTATGTCAGCAGAAGAAGCAAAAGAATATGGAATTGTTGATGAAGTTATCACATCAATAAAAAAATAAGGTGGTAGTATGGCAAAGAAAAATGAAGAAACTTTAAAATGTTCCTTTTGCGGAAAGTCACAGAAAGAAGTAAAAAAACTTATTGCAGGAAACGGCGTTTATATATGTGATGAATGTATTGCCCTGTGTAACGAGATTCTTGAAGAAGAAAGATTTAATAGCCTTGAGGGTATAAAGACAGATTTGCCAACTCCACAGGAAATTCACAGGTTTTTAAATGACTATGTTATAGGACAGGAAAGGGCAAAAAAAATACTTTCAGTGGCTGTTTACAATCATTACAAAAGAATTTTTAAAGGCACTTCCTCTGATGAAATTCAAAAAAGTAATATAATGCTTATAGGACCTACAGGCACAGGTAAAACCCTTTTAGCGCAAACTCTGGCAAAATTCCTTGATGTTCCCTTTGCAATTGCTGATGCCACAACACTTACAGAAGCTGGATATGTTGGCGAGGATGTGGAAAACATTCTTCTTAAACTACTCCAGAATGCCAATTATGACCTCCAGCGTGCTCAAATAGGAATAATTTACATTGATGAAATTGATAAAATAAGTAGAAAATCAGATAGCCCCTCCATTACTCGTGATGTATCAGGGGAGGGAGTTCAACAGGCACTTTTAAAAATAGTTGAAGGAACACTGGCAAACATACCACCTCAGGGAGGAAGAAAGCATCCTCAACAGGATTATATTCAGATGGATACCACAAACATACTTTTTATATGTGGTGGCGCTTTTGTCGGGCTTGAAGAAATTATAAAAAAGAGAATCGGGAAAAGAACAATTGGTTTTCTTTCAGAAACACCGAAAGTGGATAAAGAAAATGTATTAGACTATGTTGAACCAGAGGATTTGATAAAATACGGGATGATTCCAGAATTTGTTGGAAGATTTCCTGTTGTAGCAACTCTGAATGAACTTGATGAAAATGCACTTGTAGAGATACTTACCAAACCAAAAAATGCCCTTGTAAAGCAATATCAGAAACTATTCAGCATTGATGGAGTAAAACTCACATTTACTGAAGATGCTTTACGGGCAATTGCTAAAAAAGCAATTGAAAGAAAAACAGGTGCAAGAGCATTAAGAAGCATACTTGAAGACATAATGCTTGATGTTATGTATCTCATTCCTTCTGAAAAGGGAATTTCAGAGTGCATTATAAACGAAGATGTGGTAAATAAAAAGACATCTCCTCTTTTGATTTATAAAGAAAAAAGAGCAAAACATGCATGAATACAAAAGTCAGATTAATTATTGACGGAAGACAAATAAGAGCAGAATTATATGATACGGAATGTGCAAAAAAAATTCTTGAGGCACTTCCAATAGAAAGCAAAATTAATGAATGGGGAGATGAATTCTACTTTTCAATAGGGATAAGCATGCCTCTTGACAGCACAGCAACGACTTGTGTAGCAGTAGGAGACATTGGTTATTGGCCAGCTGGTGAGGCTATGGCAGTATTTTTTGGAAAAACTCCTTTAAGCACCGGAGAGGATCCTGTGCCAGCTAGTGAAGTAAATATAGTTGGCAGAATTATTGATGATCCAGCCATTTTAAAAACTCTAAAAGGAGCAAGAAAAATTAGAATTGAAAAAGAATAAACTAAGGCTCAGTTTTCCTGAAGATGAAAAGATGCATAGCTGGCTACCAGTACTTCTTAATGCTTATGCAATAATGGATGAAGGAGTTAAAAGGGATATTAAAAAATATGAAAAATTAGGTCGTCGCCTGGCATGTCGTCGTGGATGTAGCTCCTGCTGTAAAACCCATCGTGACATTCCCGTTTATCCAATTGAAATTGTAGGAATTTACTGGTATGTAATTGAGAAGGTAAAAGAACCTCTGCGAGCAAAAATAAAAGCCTCACTCATATCACACAACCGAGGTGATTTCTGTCCTTTTTTAATTGATGAAGTATGTTCAATTTATCCAGTGAGGCCCCTTGCATGCAGACAGTTCAATGTATTTAATAGGCCCTGCAGTGCAGGGGAGGACCCTTTTTATACAAGACCTGAAGATGTTTTAAAGCCTTCAGAGCACTATCTTGGCAAAGCCCTCTATGAGACAACGCCATTTTACAATGTTTATACTGATGAAGAAAGAGTTGATTTTATAAACTCTGGCAGACTTAATTCACTTGTCAGAATTCTTCAAAACTATCCATGGATTGAACTGGCACGAAGAATTGATAATCTAAGACCTTAAAAACCTTCACCCTTTAAAAGAATTTCAATCAAATATTGATTTTTTTAAAGTCTTTAGTTTATTATAAAATAAATTTATATATTCTATAAAAAATTTTTTCATGGAGGAAAAAATGGAAAATTTATTGTTTTTTATGGCTTTAGCTTCTCCTGTTATAATGATTCTTGGTATTGCAATTAAGTTCTACAGAATTTCAAAAATGCCACTTAATCTTAGATGGGAGATTTATCCAGTGCCTCATGAAACAGAACAAAAAAGAAAATACGGTGGTTCTTATATGGAAGAGTTTGACTGGCAGGATAAAAAACCAGAGAAACACTTTATAGGAGAAATAATAGAGCCTCTTAAAGAAATTTTTTATCTACACAGAGTAAAAAAATTCAATCCCTACGGTATATGGATTTGGTCACTGGCTTTACATTGGGGAATCTGGCTACTGTTCCTCTGGATGGGAATTCTTTTGATAAATGGAGTTTTTAATTGGGAAATTACTTCAAAGCTTGATTTCATAGCCTATTTTTCTTACACTTTAGGGATTATTGGAAGTTTTGGGTTAATTATTAAGAGATTTTTCACGCATGATTTAAAGATATATACTTCAGGTATTGATTATTTTAATCTTCTGTTTCTTCTGTTTCTTTTTACCTCAGGCTTATTGACAATAATGAAAGACAATGGATCCGATCAATTCTTAGCTTATGTAAATGGAATTTTAAATGGAAGTATTCCGGTTGAAGAATTATCTACGATTACAATCGTTCATTTTGTTATTTTTGAGTTATTTTTAATTTACATTCCCTTTTCAAGATTTTTTCACGGTCCTGTTAAATATTCAACCTTTCACAATATTTTATGGAACGATATGTATCAGATAAAAGGTTCTACAGAAGAGAAAAAAATTTCTGAACAGCTTAATTACAAAGTGGGATGGGCAGGTCCACATATACTTTCTCAACAAACTTGGCTTGAAAATGCCAAAAATACTAATCTTCATGAAAAAATATAGGGGGGATAAGAATGAAAGAATTAAAAGAAATTGCAAAGGAATCCAGGCAGCCAATTGTTTATATAAATGAAAATGAACTTTTATCATTGGCTCCATATATTGATGAAAAAAAAGACAATTACAAAGCTCCTGATGATTGGTTTGATAAATACGAGCTTTTTCTTGATGGTTTCTCCGGATTTCCAATAATAAATCCTTCAGAAGAAGAGAAAAAAGAAGTTGTAAAAAGATTTCTCAATGGTATTAAAAAACTTCTAAATCCTCAATCCAACTGGACTTTTTATAAACCCTTTTATCTTTCCCTGAAATATTGTGTGAGATGTAATACTTGTGCACAAGCCTGTCATGTATATATCGGCAGTGGTAAGAAAGAAATATATAGACCCAATTTCCGTTCAGAAATACTTCGCAGAATTCATAATAGATATTTCACCTCAAGCGGCAAAGTATTAAAATCTTTTGTTGGAGCTGACATAGAAGTTACTTACGCTTTAGTAAGAAGACTTTTAGAACTTGCTTACAGATGCACTCTTTGTAGAAGATGTGTTTTATACTGCCCTGTTGGAGTTGATAATGGGTTGATTGCGAGAGAACTAAGAAAATTATTCAGTCAGGAACTTGGCATAGCTCCTGAAGAGGTTTATAAAAAAGGAACAAGGTTGCATTTAAAAGCTGGTTCATCAACCGGAATGGGATCAGATGCTTTTAAGGATATAATAAAATTCATTGAAGAAGATATCCATGAAAGAACTGGAAGAAAGATCAATATTCCTGTAGATAAAAAAGGGGCTGATATTCTTTTATTGCATAACGGAGGAGAATACCTTGCCTGGCCTGACCATGTAGCTGCATTTGCAATACTTTTAGATGCCGCTGGAGTAAATTATACCTTAAGCAGCGAAACACTCGGATATGATGGAGTTAATTATGGTGCCTGGTATGATGATATTGAATTGGCAAGAGTAGGATTAAGGCATTTACAGATTGCTCAAGAGCTTGGAGTGAAAAAGCTAATAATAGGAGAATGCGGTCACTCTCACAAGGTTTATTCTGTAATTTTTGACAGGATTCTTCCTGCAAGCTCTCCACTGTGGAACATTAAAAGAGAAAGCTGTATACCTTTAATGTGGGAGATTGTGAAAAGTGGAAGAATTAAATTAGACCCAATGAGAAACAATTTCCCCATAACATTCCATGATTCCTGTAACATAGTTAGATTAATGGGGATTCTGAGTCCTCAAAGAGAGATTATAAAAGCTGTTTCTCCAGGCACATTTAGAGAGATGAACCCTCATGGTCCTTATAATTATTGTTGTGGTGGAGGAAGTGGTTTTGCAATAATCCGATCACTTAATTTCCCTGTCTGGAGAAATAAAGTCTCTTTCCGATTAAAAACTAGGCAGATTCTTGATACTTTCAACGATGTCCTGAATCAGGATGTTCCTAAACTTGTTGTTGCCACATGCTCTAATTGTAAAGGAGCATTGAGAGATATGATAAAGACTTATGGACTTTTTGAGAAGTTCAAAATTAATTACTCTGGACTGGCTGATTTAATCGTTAATGCCATGGCAGATATACCACCATTCTTTAACTTTGAGGAGATGGCAGAATGAGATAGAAACCGTAAATTTTTGTTAAAATTATTAATGCTTGAAGAAATTGCTATTTTCAATGAACTGAGCAATGATGACCTGAGAAATCTTGAAAAAAATTTAATAATTCAGAGCTTTAAAAGACGTCAGGTAATTTTTCATGAAGGAGACAAACCTGAATGGTTTTATATTCTTTTAAAAGGTAAGGTTAAAATATCAAAGTGTTCCGCTGATGGTAGAGAGATTGTTCTTGAAATAATTGATGCACCTGATTTTTTCGGAGCTCTCGCTGTAATTAAAGAATTTCCTTATCCAGCTACTGCAATAGCAATAGAGGATTGCGAGGTTTGGAAAATTGGCAGGGATATTTTTTTAGAAGTATCCAATAAGTATCCTCGTTTTAATAATCAGATTCTGCATCATATTACTATGAGGCTGAAAGCAGGAGTTGAAACTCTTAAAAATCTCGCACTGGAAGATGTTTTGTCAAGGATTGTTTATCAAATCTTTAAGCTTATCACAAAGTATGGCAAAAAAGTGTCAGAAGGTGTTTTAATAGATTTAAAACTAACCAAGCAGGAGATTGCAGAAATGGCAGGTACAACCACTGAAACTGCCATAAGAGTAATAAGCAGATTAAAAAAAGAAGGCTACATAATTGAACAAAATCGTAAAATTATCGTGAAAGACATAGACAGACTTTTTGAATTAATAAAATAAACTTTGATTGAGGAGGAAGGTTTATGGAATGCAAAATTGAGAGAAACAAAAAAATCTGTAACTGCAGTTATGAGCCATGTGAAAAAAAGGGAATTTGTTGTGAATGCCTGCATTATCACAGAAAAAGAGGGGAACTACCAGCATGTTATTTTACTCCAGAAGTGGAAGCTACCTATGACAGAAGTATAAAAAGATTTATCTCAATGTATCAAGGGAAAAAGTAAGGTTTTCTAACTCAACATCTGTTGCATCTTTGATTTTTTTGGATAAATCAACTTTTGCTACAGTTATACCTGCTCTGAAGGCATATCTACGGCAGGTAAATACAGTTATACATTTATTTGAATAGATGCGCTTACCTGCTACATTGTAGTCATGTCCTCTTATAAAACATGATGCATTGATTGAATTTAAAAACTCAATAAGTTGTTTTTCTGTGAACTTAGGAATTCCATATCCTCTAAACATGGGAGAACACTCAGGGTCTGCCCATAATATATCTATAATCAAATCCGTACTAGATTTGTCATCAATTTTTTGATCTTTTAAAGGAAACCCACCATGCGCGGCTACTACTCCATTTTTTGTTTGTATCATTAAAGGCATTTCCTGAAAAACAGATACTGCAGCATCATGCATTTTTACTCCTGTTTTTCCAAATAAATTTCCAAGCTCTTCATTAAATTCATAGGGAAAACATTGCACTGCATAGTTCGCCTCATGGTTACCCTTTAAGAGAAAAACTCTGTCTGGAAAGTTTATTTTAAGCAGGCAAAGATAAACGAGGTTCCAGACAGACCCCTCAGGTTCAGGCTCTCTATCCACATAATCTCCAAGAAATATCAGATTTTGTTTGTCTGAGTTATGTAAAAATCTTTTCACAATATATTTCGTGGTTGAAAAATCTCCATGAGTATCTCCTACAAACACTGCTTCACCTTCTTTAAGATCTGGTTTTACAAAAGCAGGCTCTTTAGCCAGAACCTCAGCTGTATTTTTGAAAATATCAATTATATCTTCTGGCTCGAAGTTATTTAATAATTCAGGATTATAAAGCACCTCCGAAAGCATTTAATAACTCTTTATGGTTTCCGTCAGAAGCTATTTCCTTTATAAAATTAACTGCCTCTGGTGTTCCTATTGATTTTAATGCACTTACAATTGCTATTCTCACTGCAAGAGTTTTTTCTGATAAAAAGGCTTCTTTTAAATATTTAACTGCTTCAGCCATCTTAATTCTACCCAGTGATTTTGCTGTAGCTTCCCTTACAAGAGTTTCTGGGTCATTTAAGCCTTCTTTCAGAATCTCAAGAAGCCTTATACTTGGTTTAAAGTCTCCTAAGGCATCAGCTACATAGGATTTTAACGAAGGACACTCATGATGAAAAAAAGGATCCTGAAACATTCCCAGTAAAGCTTCCTCAGCCTGAGGGCTGCCAATGCTTCCAAGAAGTTTTATTGCACGGATTCTGTATCTCCAGTCATAACCCCTTGCGTCAGCAAGTTTAATAACTGTGGAGAGCATATCAGGATTTTTAAATTTTTCTACAAAAGCTGGATTTGAAACCTTTTCTCTCCATTGAGGTGTATCAAGCTCTTTAAGAAGTTCATCAATTGTAAGGCTGTAAACACTGGTAAAAGGGAAAAGCAGAAATATTAAAATCAGAAATTTCAAAAAAATTTTCATAAAAAACCTCCGTAACAGTTTTTATGTTTTATAATAAAACTATGCAATGGAAAAAAGAAAGAGAAGAAATTGTGAAGATAGCAAAAAGGATTTATAAAAAAGGGCTTGTTACTGGATGTAGTGGTAACATTAGCATGAGGCTTAAAGAAAATCTTATTGCCATTACAGCAAAATCCAAATCTTACAATGGACTTAAAGCATCAGATGTGGTCATTATTGATTTTAATGAGAATGTCATAGAAGGAGACAGCGAACCATCATCAGAAAGAAAGCTTCATATAGAAATTTATAAGGCAAGAAAAGATGTAAATGCGGTGATCCACACACATTCTACTTTTGCATGCACAATGGCAGCTTTGAATCTTTCTCTCCCTTCAATTCTTGATGAACAGACTGATGTTCTTGGTGGGCCCATAAATGTTACAGAATACGCTCCTTCAGGGACAAAGGAGCTTGCCGAGAAGGCTGTAAAAGCTTTAGGGGATAAAAAAGCTGTTTTTTTATCAAGGCACGGAGCTGTAAGTGTAGGAGACTCCATGGAAGAAGCTTTTTCAGTTTGTGAACTTCTTGAAAAACTCTGTAAGATTTATATTTTGATAAGATTAATTCAGAAATAAATTAGCATTTTTCAAGATAGTTAACAACATAATCTTTTATCCCTTCTTCAAGAGATACAGCGGATTTATTGTAGCCAGCTTTTTTAAGTTTACCCATATCAGCTTTTGTAAAATATTGATATTTTCCTTTGATTTCTTCAGGCATGTCAATGTATTCTATCTGTGGTTCAAGCTCTAATGCTGAAAAAACCGCTTTTGCTAAGTCATTCCATGAACGGGGTATGCCTGTGCCTGCATTGAAAATTCCATTTATTTCAGGTTTTTCAAGGAAAAATATAGTCATTTCTACCGCATCTTTTACATAAATGAAATCTCTAAGTTGTTCACCATCTCTGTAATCCGGGTGATAGGATTTAAAGAGTCTTATTTTGCCATCTCTCTTAATTTGCTCATAGGCTTTCAAAACCATACTTCTCATCTCACCTTTATGAGCTTCTCCTGGTCCGTAAACATTGAAGTATTTTAAGCCAACTATTTTATCAAGAATTCCATTTTTTAATGCCCAGAGGTCAAATATCTGCTTTGAATAACCATAGGCATTTAAAGGTCTTAAAAAAGGTATTAAGCTATGCTCATCAGAAAATCCCTTAGAGCCATCTCCATAGGTAGCTGCAGTTGATGCATATATGAATCTGACATTGTTTTGTAATGACCATTTTGCCAGTTTTTTAGTGTATTCATAGTTGTTTTTCATAAGAAAATCAACATCCTTTTCAGTAGTGCTACTTCTTGCACCAAGATGGATTATTGCTTTAGTTGAATTTTTAAATTCTTCTATTTTTTCAATAAACTCATCTTTGTGAATGTAATCTTCAAAATTGAGTTCCACAAGATTTTTCCACTTTTCCGAGGTATTTAAATTATCAACTATGAGGATTTTTTCCTCTCCCAGTTCATTAAGCCTTTTTACCACATTTGAGCCAATAAATCCAGCTCCTCCAGTGACAATCAGGTAGTTCAATTTTACCTCCAGAACAGTTTAATTTTTTATTTTACCAGAAATCTGCTCTATTCTGTAACCAGAAGGACTTAAATTTTCCATTAGGAAGTTAGTGTTTTGTTTAGAATGTTGACAAACATATAAAAATTTTTTTATACTTTTTGTATGGAAAATTTGAAAACATCTGAGTTGACAAAGGTGTTTCATGCATTGTCTGATGAAACGAGGCTTAAAATTCTCAAGCTTCTTGAAAAAGGTGAACTTTGCGTATGCGAAATAGTTAATGCTCTTGATATGATTCAGCCAAAGGTTTCCTTTCATCTCGGGGTTTTAAAGGAGGCAGGGCTGGTAAAGATAAAAAGAAAGGGAAAATGGATTCTCTATAGCCTTGATGATACTGATCTGTTTAAGAGATTTTTAATTCTTTCTGTGCTGGAAAAGATTTCAAATGAGGAGATTAAAAAAGAGCTTGAAAATTTAAAAAATTTTAAAGATAGCCAGGACCCTCGCTATTGTAAAACTTAATTAAAATTCAAAAGGATAAAATTGAAGGAAATAACTAAGCAATGGGCATATATCAAAGTTGTTGTGGGTATGGTTTTTGGTGCAATTGTTGATTAACCTTAGCATAGATTAAATATTCAATGTTGCCCTTTTGTCCTTTAATTGGAGACTCTATAATTCCAATTACTCTGAGCTTTATAGTTTCAAAGAATTTTTTGATTTCCTCTACTGCTTCTCTTCTCCTTTCTGCGGATTTTACAATTCCTCCTTTTTCAACATCACCACGACCAACCTCAAACTGTGGCTTAATTAGCGCTATAATTTCACCTTCTGGTTTCAGGAACTCTATGACTTTCGGAATAACAAGTTTTAAAGATATGAATGATACATCAACTGTTACTATATCAATATCCTCTGGAATGCTATCTTTATTCATGTATCTTATATTTGTTCTTTCTACTGGAATAACTCTCGGGTCTGTTCTCAATTTCCATGCAAGCTGACCATATCCAACATCCACCGCATAAACACGCTTTGCACCATGCTGAATTAGACAGTCAGTAAATCCTCCTGTGCTTGCACCAACATCCATTGCAATTTTGTCTTTAACATCTATTGAAAAAGCTTTTAATGCTGCCTCAAGCTTTAATCCACCTCTGCTCACATAGGAAAGAGGCTGTCCACATATAGTAATTTCAACATTTTCATCAACCATTGTGCCAGGTTTTTCAATTTTCTGTCCGTTTACAATAACTTTTCCTTCAAGAATTAAAGCACGGGCTTTTTCTCTGCTTTCTGTGATACCCTTTTTATAAAGTAATTGATCAAGGCGAAGCTTCACGATGTGCGTTTTATTATGTATTTTGCAATCTCTCTTAAAGGCTCTGCCTTTTCATCAAATGTTTCAAGAGCATTCAGGGCTTCATCAATCAGCTGTTTTGCCTTTTTTCTTGATTGAGTAATTCCATACACTCTTGGATAGGTCATTTTTCCTTTTTCAATATCAGAGCCTTTTGGTTTTCCAATCTCCTCAGTACTACCTTCTATGTCAAGGATGTCATCAATTATTTGAAAGGCAAGTCCAATGCTTAACCCATAGGTTTCAATTTTTTTCATTTGCTCATCATCAGCACTTGCAAGTATTGCTCCTGATTTAACAGAGGCAGAAATAAGCTTAGCAGTTTTATTTAAATGAATGAATTCAACGCTTTCTTTGTCAGGCTCTTTTCTCTCTGATATTAAATCCATTGCCTGACCCCCTACCATTCCGTAAACACCTGCTGAACTGCTTAATTCATGAATTACTTTTATGAGATTTAATGGCTCAACATCTGTATAAGCAGGATTGGATAGGATTCTAAAAGCCTCTGTCAGCAAACCATCACCTGCAAGAATAGCAATTGCTTCTCCAAATATTTTGTGATTTGTTGGTTTGCCGCGTCTGAGATCATCATTGTCCATTGCTGGAAGGTCATCGTGAATTAAAGAATAGGTATGGATGAACTCTATTGCAGTGGCATATGCAGTTATGTCTTCCTTTCCTCCGCAGGCTTCATAAGCAGATATGCATAAAATTGGCCTTAATCTTTTCCCTCCAGCTGTTAAAGAGTAAAGAACAGATTCATGAAGAATGGGAGGAACAATTGCTGGATTAAAGTAGGATTTTATAAATTCTTCAATTTTGGCTCTTTTTTCGGCAATGTATTTTTTTAAATCAAACATATTTACTCCCACTCAATGGTTCCTGGAGGCTTTGATGTTATGTCATAAACAACCCTGTTTACTCCCTTTACTTCATTGATTATTCTATTTGAGATTCTCTCAAGTAATTCATAGGGAAGCCTTACCCAGTCTGCTGTCATTCCATCAACACTGTGAACTGCTCTCACAGCTATTACATGCTCATATGTTCTTTCATCTCCCATAACTCCAACAGTTTTTATTGGAAGCAAAACAGCAAAGGATTGCCACACCTTTTTATACCATCCTGAATTTTTAATTTCTTCAAGAACAATCATGTCAGCCTGCCTCAGTATTTCAAGCCTTTCACGTGTAACCTCTCCAACGCATCTTATAGCAAGACCAGGTCCTGGAAAAGGATGCCTGTATAAGATTTCATCAGGTATTCCAAGTTCCTGCCCAAGCTGTCTTACCTCATCCTTAAAAAGCTCTCTTAATGGTTCAATAAGTTTAAGTTTCATTCTTTTAAGAAGTCCGCCTACATTATGATGGCTCTTTATGGTTGCAGAGGGTCCTTTAAAGGAAATGCTTTCTATAACATCTGGATAAAGAGTTCCTTGTGCAAGAAATTTCACTCCTTCAATTTTCTTAGCTTCTTCTTCAAATATTTTTATAAACTCTCCACCAATTATTTTTCTTTTTCTCTCAGGGTCACGCACTCCTTTAAGTCTTCTAAGGAATCTCTCTGATGCATCCACAACCTTTAAATTTATGTGAAAATTATTTCTTAGCATCTCTTCAACTTTTTGTCTCTCTCCTGCCCTTAAAAGTCCGTTATCCACAAAAATGCAGGTTAAGCTCTCTCCTACAGCCCGATGAACAAGCACAGCTGTAACAGTAGAGTCAACTCCTCCACTTAAAGCACAAACAACTTTATATGAACCAACTTTTTTTCTTATTTCCTCTATCTGTTTTTCAACAAAGGAATGCATATTCCAGGAAGGGCTACATCCACATACTTTGAATATAAAATTATTGAGTATCTTTTTGCCTTCTTCTGTGTGCACCACTTCAGGATGAAACTGTAAAGCATAGATTTTTTTCTTTTTGTCAGCCATTGCAGCATAAGGAGAGTTTTCTGTATGGGCAAGCCGTATAAAGCCTTCAGGCATCTCTGTAATTTTATCAGCATGACTCATCCAGACTACTGTTTCCTGAGAAACATCACTGAAAATATCAGAAAAATCCTCAATTCTTAAAATTGCTTTACCATACTCTTTTTTTTCAGCTTTAGAGACCTTCCCACCAAGAAGATGGGTAATGAGCTGCATTCCGTAGCATATTCCAAGAATCGGTATCCCAAGGTTGAATATTTCTTTATCTATCGTAGGTGCACCATCTTCATAAACACTTGAAGGTCCACCAGAAAGAATAATTCCTGCGGGTTTTCTTTTTTTTATCTCATTAAAAGGTGCGTTACAGGGAATTATTTCAGAGTAAACATTAAACTCTCTTATTCTTCGTGCTATAAGCTGAGTGTATTGGGAACCAAAGTCAATTACTATAATTTCTTCCATATCAGTCTTCAATCCAGTAATTTGGTGCTTCTCTTGTTATTGTTACATCGTGAACATGGCTTTCTCTTAATCCAGCATTTGTAATTTTGATGAATTTTGCTTTAGTTCTTAATTCCTCAAGGGTTCTACAACCGCAGTATCCCATTCCGGATTTAAGCCCTCCAACTAATTGATGAACACTTTTTGAAAGAGGTCCTCTATAGGGGACTCTTCCTTCAACTCCTTCAGGAACGAGCTTTTCAGGAGTTAATCCTTGCTGACTATATCTATCAGAAGAACCACTCTGCATTGCACCAATAGAACCCATGCCTCTGTACGTTTTATAACTTCTTCCCTGATAAAGTATAATTTCACCTGGAGCCTCATCTGTACCTGCAAAAAGACTTCCAATCATAACACAGTGTGCTCCTGCTGCAAGAGCCTTTGTTATATCTCCTGAATATTTAATTCCGCCATCAGCTATCAAAGGAATTTTATATTTTGATGTAACCCTGTAACAATTCATAATTGCTGTAAGCTGTGGAACTCCTGCACCAGCAACAATACGGGTTGTGCATATGGAGCCCGGTCCAATTCCTACTTTTACTGCATCAGCACCTGCCTGAATAAGTTCTTCCGTAGCTTCAGCTGTTGCTATGTTTCCAGCAACCACATCTATGTCAAATCTTCTTTTAAGCTCTTTTAATGTTTCAATAACAGCTTTACTGTGTCCATGAGCAGTGTCAATTACAATTGCATCTACACCTGCTTTCACAAGTAATTCTGCTCTGTAAATTGCTGGTTCTCCAACTCCCACAGCTGCTGCAACACGAAGTCTTCCAATATGGTCTTTACAGGCATTGGGATATTTTTTTCTTTTTTCAATATCCTTTATTGTTATTAAACCTTTGAGATTGAAGTTTTCATCAACAATTGGAAGTTTCTCTATTTTGTATTTATGAAGGATTTCCTGGGCTTCCTCAAGTGTAATCCCCACGCCTGCAGTAATAAGTCTTTCTTTGGTCATTACTTCTTCTACTTTTTTTGTAAAATCTCTTTCAA
Organism: Thermodesulfovibrio sp.; assembly: GCF_049969575.1. NCBI lineage: Bacteria > Pseudomonadati > Nitrospirota > Thermodesulfovibrionia > Thermodesulfovibrionales > Thermodesulfovibrionaceae > Thermodesulfovibrio > Thermodesulfovibrio sp. The sequence goes on from NZ_JBMFOO010000001.1 coordinate 75,523, forward strand.
ATTTAAGATCTCTATTTGTAATGATTCCAACGAGCTTTCCATTTACTGTAACAGGAACACCAGATATTCTATATTTTTCCATCAAAGCTAAGGCTTCTGATATCGGTGCATCTGGTCCAATTGTAATTGGATCAACAATCATTCCACTTTCTGATTTTTTTACCTTGTCTACTTCCATTGCCTGTTTTTCAGGAGGCATATTTCTGTGAATTACTCCAATGCCTCCTTCTCTTGCAATTGCAATTGCAAGATTTGCCTCTGTAACTGTGTCCATTGCAGCGCTCACAATGGGAATATTGAGTTTTATATTGGGAGTAAAATAAGTTGTTACATCAACCTCAGCAGGAACAACATCTGAGCGGGAAGGTACAAGTAGCACATCATCAAAGGTTAATCCTAAAGGTATTTCATTTTCTCTCATCTGATAACTCCTTTTTGTTATAATTTATTTAAGCGCCTGTAGCTCAGTGGACAGAGCGTGGGGCTCCGGACCCCAAGGTCGGAGGTTCAAATCCTCTCAGGCGCATTATACTTTTGTTAATATGTGTCCAAGCTTTTCCTTCTTTGTTTTTAAATAGCATCTGTTATTTTCATTTGGTTTAATTTCAATTGGGACTCTTTCAACCACCTTAAGTCCGTAACCTTCCAATCCTACAATTTTGCGGGGATTGTTTGTCATTAGCCTCATTTTTCTAACTCCGAGGTCAACTAAAATCTGAGCTCCTATTCCATAATCTCTTAAGTCTGGTTTAAAACCGAGTTTTAAGTTAGCTTCAACTGTATCATAACCTTTTTCCTGAAGTTCATAGGCTTTTAACTTGTTAAGGAGTCCTATTCCCCTTCCTTCCTGTCTCATGTAAAGAAGCACTCCTTTGCCTGCCTCTTCAATCATCTGCAAAGCTCTGTGAAGCTGTGAGCCGCAGTCACATCTTTTTGAAAGAAAAACATCACCAGTTAAACATTCTGAGTGAACTCTTACAAGGACTTCATCACCTGGCTTAATGTCTCCTTTAACCAGTGCAAGATGGACCTTGTCATCAATCAAAGTAGTGTATGCTATTGCTTTGAACTCTCCATAATCTGTTGGAAGATGAACAGTGGCAACTTTTTTAATAAGGGTTTCATTTCTCATGCGATATCTGATTAGATCTTTGATTGTAGTAATCTTAAGTCCGTGTTTTCTTGCAAATTCCATTAATTGGGGAACTCTTGCCATTGTTCCGTCTTCGTTCATAATCTCGCATATAACACCTGCTGGATACAGTCCTGCAAGACGGGCAAGATCAACAGCTCCTTCTGTATGACCTGCTCTTTTAAGAACTCCTCCTTTTTGTGCTCTTAAAGGGAAAACATGCCCTGGTTTAACAAGATCTTCGGGTTTTGTTTTCGGGTCAATTGCAGTAAGAATTGTATGAGCTCTGTCATGAGCTGAAATTCCTGTAGTTACACCTTTTCTTGCTTCAATTGATACAGTAAAGGCTGTCTGATGGGGTGATTCATTTAAATCTACCATCATGGGAAGTTTCAGTTCTTCAACCCTCTCAGGAGTTAAAGCCAGACATATTAAGCCTCTGGCATACTTTGCCATAAAGTTTATCGCTTCAGGTGTGACTTTTTCTGCTGCTATAAAGAGATCTCCCTCATTTTCTCTATCTTCATCATCAACGAGTATAATCATTTTTCCCTGAACCACATCCTCAAGAACTTCTTCTATTGTATTAAATTTGAATGTCTCTTTTTTTATTGTCATTTCTATGACCTCCTTTAATGATTAATTTTTAATATATCAAAATTTGAAAGGTTTTTGCGAGATTTAAATGAAAAACATGAAAAATTTTGAGCATTTTGAAGTTTATGTTATAATTTTTAATAATGAAAAAAGCCTATTTGAGTATAGAGGGAAATATTGTAAAAGCTATTATACCTAAAAAAGACATTGAAGATGCTGAATTTTCAGAATTTTCTCGGGATGAAATCTTTGGATTCATTAAAGAGTATTCAATAAAAGAGCTGTATATTTCAGTCTTCTTCTCAGATCTATACACATTTAAATTTTCTCTGCCTTTTCAAATTCCTGAAAAGAAAAAAATTCTTGAAAAACTTGTATTTAATGAAATAAGAAAAAGATCTCCATCTTTGCAGCAGTTTTCATTCATCTATGAAAAATACACAACTGAGGCAAGAACCTGGATAAGATGTTATGTGGTGCCTGAGTCTTCCTATCAATTTATTGAGGAACTTATTGAAGCAAAAATTAATATAAAAGCTCTTTATCCAATGCATATTCCTTTAATTTTTTTTATAAACTCTGATTCAGAACTCGCAGAAAAAAACAAAATAGTGTGTTTTGTTTCTGGAACATCAAGATTTTTATTCATTTTTGAAAAATCAGAGATGCTTATTATGAGAGAGTTTGAAGGGAGAGAGAGTTTAACCGATGAAGATACAGTTAATATCAATATGACAGTGAACTATTCAATACAGAATCTAAGAGTAACTCCTGAAGAGATTATTTTTATTGGCACAAAACATAAGGAAGTTTCAGGACTTATTCTTCCACACAGGTTTCTGTCAGTATTGCCAGAAAATGAGAAATATGCCATTCCGCTGAGCATGGTATTGTTTGAAGAGAATCTAAAAAAGAGAAGCATCCTACCACAGTTATACAGAAAATTTAAAAAAACAATGAAATACTTAAACTATGCAAGTTTAGTATTATTGATGGCTGCTGTAGTTTTATTTGGATACAATATAGTGTATCTTTATGATTTAAACTCCCTTTACCATTCGCTTAATTCCCAAAAACAATATATATTACAGCATAAACAAGAATTTATTAATCTTCAACAAAGCATTAAAAAATATGAAACTGAGTTAAAACCTTTTCAGGATTTACGAAACAAAAGAAATTCTATTATTGATACAAGAGCTCTTCTTATGAAACTTATTCAGGCTAAAACAGAATTAATTTATCTGGACTCTATAGAAATTGATCCTGAGAAATTGGAAATAAAAATAAAGGGTAAAAGCACAGGTAAAAATTTTTCCGAAAGACAGATTTCTTACTTAAAATTTAAGGAACTTCTTTCTCAAAGGGGATTTAAAATTACAAATGAAAAATTGGATATTACAAAAGGAGACCTTAGCATAGATGCAGTTTATGAGTATTCAGGAATTTTACAATAAAAAAATAGGCAGAAAACTTCTCTTTGTAACCATTGTTTATGCTATTGTTATGGTTCTTCTTTATGTTTTTATTTATCTTAACAAAACAGAGCAAGCCCTGAAGGAAGATTATGCCTTGATAACAAAATTAGACAACAAGATAACTCAGGGCATTAGATTTAAAAGAATACTTGAAAATATAACAGTACCTGAAAGAAAAGATTCAGAAATTTTAGCAGCCCAATTTCTTGATAATCTGAAATCAAGATTTCCTGAAATTAACATAGAAATATCGAATATACAAAAAGAACAAAAACAATTAAGCTATGATATAACTTTGAAAGCTGAAACTTTATGGAATAGAGTTGTTGATATTTTAAGCTTTCTTGAAGAGACAGAATATCCCTTGATTTTCATTAAATCAGTAGCTCTTTCTTCTAAGGGCAATACAACAGGTATTGATATCAAAGTTCATTTAAAGTTATTTTATCAAGAAAGTGAGAAAAGAACTTAAAATATCAATTGCTATTTTTATAATCTCCCTTTTAGGCTTAGGAGTTTCTTTGAAGATAAAACCTTTGAGTGTTGTCTCTCCAAATGAAAAAAACATGTTAGAGTATGCTTTTCCAGAGATAACAATTAAGGAGAGAGTCCGTATTTCTTATAGTAGTTTACAAAATCCCTTTGAAACCTCAAAAATAGTAGAAGCTAAAAAAAACCCTAAAGAGTCGGTTGTTAAAGAAGCTCCTTTACCTGTGCTGTCATTTATCTATGAAGGCAGGAATAAGTATGCTGTAATAGGAGATTCAATTGTCAGAGAGGGAGACTCAATCAATGGATACCAAGTAAAAGCCATATTTAAAGATAAAGTTTTAATTAAAAATAAACAGGGAGAAACAAAATGGCTAAAGTTAGAAAATTATTAATATTGCTTCTTTTATTATTCATGTATGCCTGCAGTAGCACTCAAATGAAAGGAGAAATAAAGATTCCTCAGATTGAGCTTCCTAAAAAAGAAGAAACAGTAAAAAAAGAAGTTTTCCCAGACTTCAGAATAGAGCAAGAGGATATAACCCCACTTAAGATGAAAAGGGTTTCTGTAAATGCAAGACAAAGTCCTTTAAGGGATATATTGATTGTTTTGTGTAGAGATGCTGGTTTAAATCTTGTTATTGAAAAAGGGGTAGATCCAAATGTCCCAGTAACAGTAGTTTTAAACAATGTTACATTAAAAGATGCTCTTGAGGCAGTTTTTTCCTCAACTGATTATTTTTATAAAATTGAAAGAAATGTGCTTACAGTAAAAGATACTGATACAAAAATATTTCACCTTAGCACAATTCCAATTCAACAAAATTATTCAACAGATGTTGGTGGAGACATTCTTGGTGGTGTAACAGGCCAGCTACCAGGTATAACTACAGGCACTACAGGAGGCACTACAGGAGGCACAGCAACTACAATACTTAAAGGGAATGTATCAAAATCTGAAAAAACAGATGATACAGCATATAAATTCTGGGATTCAATTGAGAAAGCACTTTCTACAATTCTTGGAGTATCAGATACTAAAACAATTCCACAGCAAGTAGCTTCATTGCAATTAGGTACTTCAATGCCTCGTGAAAACTATGTAATAAATAGAATGACAGGAACAGTGATGGTTACAGCAACAAAGAAAAATATAAAAAAAGTTGAAGAGTATATTGAAACAGTGAAAAAGGTTATGGCAAGACAGGTCCTTATAGAAGCCAAAGTCATAGAGGTTGCACTTTCAAAATCTTTAAAATACGGAATTGATTGGTCTTTTTTAAGAGAGTGGAGTCATGGCACACATAACTGGAGCATTGGTGGGAGCACATCAGGCTTTACAAATGTAATAGGTGCTGATAGCCCATACTCTTTGGGTAAATTTTCATTGACAACAACTGCTATAAAAGATTTTTCAGCTTTAATAAAAGCTCTTGGACAATTTGGAGATGTAAGAACCCTGTCAAATCCTCGTGTAAGTATAATGAATGGACAGACTTCGCTTTTTACAGTTGGAAGAAATTACTCGTTTATATCAAAGGTTCAGAGCAATGTTACAACATCCGGAACAGGTTCTCCGATAATAACTTATACAGTAGAAACAGGCAATCTTCTTTCAGGACTTATTATTGGAATAGTTCCTTACATTGATGAAAATGGAGAAATTTCTCTCACAATTACTCCAATAGTCTCTAAGCTTATAGATATGAAAACAGCAACTTTTGGTTCTTCAGGTAGTGAAACAGTAATCCAGCTTCCAAATGTTGATTTAAGAGAACTAAGCACAACAGTAAAGGTAAAAGATGGTGAAATTATAATAATTGGTGGAATGATTAAAAAGGAGGAAACTCTATCAGAAAATAAAGTGCCACTCTTAGGAGATATTCCTATGGTTGGTGAGCTTTTTAAAAGTAAAGATAAGGAAGAGATAAATACTGAGCTTGTAATACTTCTGCAGCCAAGGATTATTTCACAATGAGACTTGGTGACCTTTTATTAGAAAAAAAATTAATAACTCCTGATGAACTTAACATAGCTCTTAATGTTCAGAAAATTACAGGTCAGGTTCTCGGAAAATGTTTAATATCACTTGGATTTATTACATCTTCAGAGCTTGCAGAAGTTCTTGCAGTTCAGCATGGGCTTGAATACATAAATCTCAGAGACTATCCAATTGAAACAGAACTTCTTAAAGCTTTTCCCAAAGATGTTACTGAGTCAGCAAGATTTCTTCCAATTGAAGAAAAAGAGGAAGTTATTAAGATTGCAGTTACTGATCCAAGCAATATTGTTGCTTTAGATAAAGTAAAATCAATAACAGGCAAAAGGGCAAAGGCCTGTCTTACAGATGAAGAAGGTTTTATAGATACTCTTGAAAAAGCTTACTATTTCCTGGAAAATCCTACAGAAAAAATCATAGAAAATGCAATAAATGCAACCTTAGGGATAGGTGCAGCACCTCCTGAAATTTTTCCTAAGATTGTTGATGCAATTTTAGCAGAAGGAATAAGAAGAGGAGCTACAGATATACACATAAACATAAATGCTGGAGTTGTAACAATCTTTTATAGAGTTGATGGTATATTAAATGAAGGTTATTTCCTTCCAAGACTGCTACATACAGGAGTTGTATCAAGAATAAAAATTCTTTCAAGGCTTGATATAGCAGAGCAAAGACTTCCTCAGGATGGTTCATTTATTTTTACACTTGCAGGCAAAAAATATGAGGTAAGAGTATCAACTATTCCTACAGTAGAAGGAGAAAGCGTTGTAATGAGGCTACTTTTCGGTGCTTCAGAGGAGTTCTACAGTCTAACCAAGCTTGGTTTTAGTGAATCACTTGCTTTAAGATTAAAAGAGATTATAAAAAAACCAAACGGTATAATTCTTGTTGTTGGACCTACAGGTTCTGGAAAAAGCACAACTCTTTATGCATTAATAAGAGAAATTAATAGACTTCAAAGGTCTGTTATAACAATTGAAGATCCTGTTGAGTATAGAATTAGTTTTGTAAAGCAAAGCGAAGTAAATGAAAGGATTGGATATAACTTTGCACTTGCTGGAAGAAACTTTATGAGACATGACCCTGATATAATTCTTCTTGGTGAGATTCGTGATGAAGAAACAACACGCATTGCAATAAGAGCATCAATTACAGGACATCTTGTTTTGAGCACTCTTCATACTTCGGATGCGGTAAGTGCTGTTCCAAGGCTTTATGATCTTGGTGCAGACAGATTTCTTCTGAGTTCATCTTTGACTGCTGTGCTAAGTCAAAGACTTTTAAGAAAAATATGCCCCTTTTGTAAAACTTCAAGAGATTTAAATGAAAGAGAAAAAGAAATTTTTGCTTCTTCAGGAATAAAGCTGGATAAGATTTATTATGCTAAAGGATGCAAGATGTGTAGGAATACTGGATACTTAGGAAGAGTAGCAATAGGAGAACTGATGACAGTAAATGAAAAAATAAGGGAGATGATTTATGAAGGAGCTTCTTTTAACTCTCTTACAAAAGCTGCAGCTGAAGGAGGAATGCTCCCAATTAGGATTGATGGATTGAGGAAAGTTGCAGAAGGAATTTCAACACTTGAGGAGGTTGAAAGGGTTTTAGGATGAATATTTTCATGTACAGAGCTGTTACCGAAGAAGGAAAAGTTTTTAGAAGTTTTATAAAGGCAAACAATTATGAAGAAGCAATGCAGCTTCTGACAATGAAAAACATTTATGTTTTATCAATGTTAGAAATACCAAAGATTTTATCCCCTTTTATCAGCTTTTTCTCAGGCAAAATAAAAAATATTCATTTAATTGAATTTTCAAAAAATCTCTCAATAATGCTTAAAGCAGGAGTGCCTCTCACAGCAGCCCTTGCAGATATCGCTGAAAACATGACAAACCAGAGATTCAAAAGAATAATTTTAGATATAAAAGACATGATTGAAAAAGGAATGCCCTTTAATGAAGCAATATCAATGCAAAAAGATGTTTTTCCTCGAGTTGTTCAATATCTTATAAAAGTCGGAGAAGAAACAGGTCGTCTTGACAGAAGCCTTAGTGAGATAGCGGATTATTTTCAAAGAATTGAGGATTTAAGAACAGCCATAAAAAGAGCTCTTATTTATCCTATTTTTGCTACAGTGGTTTCTTTTGGTGCTGTTTGTTTCTGGCTTATTTATGTTCTGCCAAAAATTGTAAATGCAATGCAGGGCATGGGAGTAAAGATTCCTTTTATTACACAAATTATGGTTCAAATCGGTGCCCTGCTGGCAAAGTTTTTTTATCTTTTGCCTGTCATACCTTTAATTTTTGTTCTTTCAATGCCTTTAATCAAAAAAAATAAAAAATTGAAATGGATAAAAGACTTCCTTTCGTTTAAATTGCCCATAATAAAAGAAATATTTTATAATAGAGCAGTTGCTCTCTTTACAGAGCAGTTTCGCATTCTCACTGTAGCAGGTATTCCAATAGACAATGCTCTTGACATGACAGCAGAAGTTGTTAACAATGAAATAATGAAAAAAGCAATAAATAATGCAAAAGAGAGAATTACTGTAGGAGAAAGAATTTCACAATCTCTTAAAGACCAGAAAATTTTCCCGCCTATGGTAATCAGGCTTATAAACATAGGTGAAACTTCAGGAAATCTTGACGAACAGCTTGGATTTTTAACTAATTATTACACTTCAAAACTTCAGGAATACTCTGTGAGGCTTGGCAAAATCATAGAGCCTGTAATGATTTTATTTATCGGTTTATTTTTTGCAATAATTTTAATCAGTCTTTTAAGTCCTCTTTATGATTTAATCTCAAAACTTGGAGGACAGTAGTGGAATATTATGAGTTCTATAAATTTAAAGAAGACCCCTTTGGGATAACTCCTGATCCAGATTTCTTTTATCCTTCAAAAACCCATATGGAAGCTTTTGAATCTATCCGATATCTTATTCAGAAGGGTGAAGGATTTATGCTTGTTACAGGAAATCCTGGAACAGGGAAAACAACGCTTATAAGAAAATTCTTAAGAAACTTTAAAGAAGAAAATATCTTACCAATTGTTATCTACAATTCCTCTCTTACTCCTGAGGAGTTGCTCAAAGGAATAATTGAGAAATTAAGCAAAAACGACAATCAGATTGATTTAAACAAATTTCAAAGCAAGTTATCAATGATTGAATTTCTATCAGAGTATCTCAAAAATAAAAAACTCTCAGGTTATAAAAATATTCTTATAATTGATGAAGCCCAGGACATGCCTGAGGAAACTCTCACTGAAATAAAACATCTTTCAAATATTGAAACAGAAAAGGAAAAACTTTTTCAGATTATTCTATTTGCTCAGCCTTATTTTGAAGACCTTCTTGCAAAACCTAAATATTCACAAATAAACCAGAGAATAAGCCTTAAAGTAAGGCTTTATCCTTTAAGTAAGGAAGAAGTCGGAGAGTATGTAAAATTCAGACTCCAGACAGTAGCAGAAACACCTGTGTATTTTAAGAAATCAGCTATAAGAAAAATATACAAGGCATCAAAAGGAATTCCAAGACTTATAAATCTTATATGTTCCAGAGCCTTAATGGTTGGATATATTAAGAATTCGTATAAAATAAAAAAATCCTATGTAAAACTTGCTGTAAAGCATCTTCATTTGTAAAATGGAAAAAATTACTCTAATTAACAAAGTAGAACTTTTATGGGATAACATTGATGAGCTAAGAAAGCTTGTTGAAAGGATAGATTCAATTTTTAAAAATTTCCCTGAAGTTTTTAAAGAAACGATGTTACTGGCAACACAGGTAAAAGAATTAATCATAAAAATTGATCCCTTTGTTGATATTTATTCTAAGAAAGTTTGCGCCACATGCAGTAATATCTGCTGTTTAAACAAAAACAGTCGCTATGAATATGACGATTTAATTTATGTTTTAGCATTAAGAGAAAAATTTCCTCTGCCTCCGAGAAATCTTAAAGAAAAACAACCATGTTATCTTCTTACAAAAAAGGGATGTAAAATTCCACGATATCTTCGTCCTCTTAGATGTAATTGGTATTTCTGTAAAGATCTCTTAGAAGAAATGCAGACTGCACATGCCCGTGTTTTCAGAGAATTTTCAAACACTTTTAATAAAATGCTTTATTTAAGGCAGCAGATGCTTAACTCTTTCTTCCAATTACTATCCAATCTTAAGAGTGACATATAAGACTCTACCGTTTCTGTAAAACCATACAACAGCTTCATTTTTGATATTTTTTGCTATTTTTGAAAAGTCTTTTACATTGTTAATTTTTTCATTATTAATTTCTATAATCACATCTCCTTGTGAAAGTATTCCTTCAGCAGGGCAGCCTGGCTCAATTGATACTACAACAACTCCTTTAATTTTTTTAGGAATGTTTAATTCATTTCTTATTTTGTCTGTTAGATTATCAACATGAATACCTGCCAGAACATTGTCTGTCTGAGAAAGCTGCTTTTCGCTGGGAAGTTCACCTATGGTAGCAGTTATTGTATAATGTTTTCCATTTCTTATTATCTCCATCTGAACTGTTTTTCCAGGAGGACTACTTACTACCATGTTTCTGAGATGAGCAGAATCCTCTACTTCTTTACCATCAAAGCTGATGATAATGTCCTTTCTCATAAGTCCTGCTTTTTCAGCAGGGCTGCCTTCATCAACATCTGTAACAACAGCGCCTTTTAGTTCTTTCAATTTTGCCATTTTTGCCATTTCGGGATCTATATCTTGAACAGTTACACCAAGCCATCCACGAATTACTTTCTTATACTTGATAAGACTTTCCATTACAGTCTTTGCCATGTTGCTTGGAATTGCAAAACCAATTCCCTGATATCCTCCTGTTGTGCTAAATATCGCTGTATTTATTCCAACAAGTTCTCCACGAACATTCACAAGAGGACCACCTGAATTTCCTGGATTAATTGCTGCATCTGTCTGAATAAAGTCTTCATAATCAGAGATTCCTACATTTGCTCTACCAGTAGCACTAACAATACCACTTGTTACAGTAAGGCTTAATCCATAGGGATTTCCAATTGCTATTACTGTTTCTCCAACCTTTAGTTTGTCCGAATCACCCCATTTAATTGGATGTAATCCTTCTGCTTTTATTTTTATCACTGCAATATCAGTTTTTGCATCATAACCAATTACAGTTCCATCATAAACCCTTTTGTCATAAAGCTTTACTTTAATCTCATCAGCACCTTTAATTACATGATAGTTTGTGAGAATATATCCTGAAGAATCAACAATCACTCCTGAACCAAGTGATGTTTGCGTATATTCTCTTTGTTTGAAAAATTCTCCAAATTCCTCATCAAAAAATCTTCTGAAAAAAGGATCACTGAAAGGAAAAGGAATTCCTGGCCTTTTAATCTTTTTTGTAGTGTAAATGTTTACTACTGACGGTCTTACAGCCTGAATAACCTCTGCCATGGCATTGCTTATTTTTGACAAAATTTCTTGAGACTCCTTAGAAATCTTATAATCCTCTGAAAATCCCTTGTTCTGAATATCAAATTTTGAAGCAATTATAAGCCCTACTGTAATACCTATAACAAGAAAAATGATACCTGAAAGAAGAATTTTTTTACTTTTTATCATCTTCTTCCTCCTTTATTTTTTAATTTTTTCCCAATCTTTAAGAAATCTTTCAATGCCAATATCTGTTAAAGGATGCTTGATTAACTGTTTGATTACTGAATAAGGGATTGTTGCAATGTGTGCACCAATTCTTGCTGCTTCAAGCACATGCAAAGGATTTCGAATACTTGCCACAATTACTTGAGTTTCAAAATCATAGTTTTCAAAAATAATCTGGATGTCTCTTACAAGTTCTATTCCAAAGTGGCTTATGTCATCAAGTCTTCCAACAAAGGGACTTACATATGTAGCACCTGCCTTTGCAGCTAAAAGAGCCTGTAGTGGAGAAAAAACAAGAGTTACATTGGTTTTTATCCCTTCCTGAGAAAGTTTCTTAACTGCCTTCAATCCATCCTCAGTCATTGGAATTTTAACAACAATATTTGGATGAATTTTACTTAACTGATAAGCCTCTTTCACCATATCATCAAAATTAAGAGATACTGCTTCAGCGCTCACAGGACCATCTACTATCTGGCATATTTCTTTAAGAAGAGACAGTGGTTGTTGCTTTTCCTTTGCAATAAGCGAAGGATTTGTTGTCACTCCATCAATAACTCCAGCTTCCCATGCTTTCTTAATCTCTTCAACATTCGCTGTGTCAATAAAGAATTTCATTGTTCAGCCTCCTTCATAACTTTAATCAGAAAGTTTTCTCCTTCTTTCTCTATTAAAACTCCATAAAGAGGAGCAATTTCCATCAAAGACCTACCAAAAAGCAAAGGCAGAACATCATCCTGAATCTCCAGTTTTTTCTTTGCCCAATCCCTTATTGTAGAGTCAAATAAAATCATCTCAACAATTTTTTCAAAAATTTCTTCTTTGCCAGAGACAAATTCTTCCACAATATCATTGAATTTATAAAGAGAGCATTTTTCTTCGTGTTTATTTATAGCCTCTTTAACAATGTCAATACTGCCGAAAAGGTCATTTCTTGTTAGTCTTCTTTCCTCAAGACCTGTAATTGTAATGTTTTGACTCCAGCATTCAAATTCTCTGCATACAGTGGGTCTCATCTCATAGATTGTGCAACCTACTTCAGGGTCATAAAAAAGACATGTAGAGCTTGCAAAGATAGGACGGAGTTTTATCAATTCCATTGACGAATAATAGGTATCACCATCAATAAAAGAGCGAATTTTTTCACCCTCTCTTATTGTATAAATGTCCTTTTCAGATATAACACCCTTTTTCAATAGGATGATATCTTCTTTAAGAATTACTGGAGTATCCCTTTTACAACACTCTCCACATCGCTGGCATTCTGTTTTCATAGAAAACTTCATTTTCTTCGGCTTTCCATCTGGATCATAACCCTGAACAACTGATTCCTTTTCAGGTTTATAAACTGTTCCGTCAGGTAAGATTATTTCAAATGACTTTTCCATTTTTTTCTCCTTTCAGCAAAATTTTTTTAATTACCTCTACATAGTGAAGTATTTTTTTATCTTTCATAGCTGATTTTAACTGAATTATGCAATTTGGACAAGAGCTTATTATCATATCTGCTTTTTCATATTCTAAAACTTTTTTCTTAAGAATATCCATAGATTGTTTTTCAAATAAAAAAGAAAAGATTCCTCCAAAACCGCAGCATCCTGTTTTTTTGCTGGCATCAATTCCAAATTTTTTTAGCAATTTCAATATGTTATCAGCATCTTTAACATAGTTAAAAGTATGGCAGGAAACATGGAAAAACACATGACCATTGCTGTCTCCTTTGAACTCCTCCAGAGTGTCTTCAAATAAATCTGCAAGTCTCAATACATTGAGCCCCTGTCCGATAATTTCTTTATACACATCTTCAATAAAATGAGCACAGGTTGGGCATGGAGTAACTACACCATCAATATTGAAGGATTTATAAATTTCCACATTTTTTTTGGCGAGCTTTACTGCTTCTTTTTTAAATCCTGCAGCAAGCAGTGGTGCTGCACAGCAGTGCTGTTTTGGCACAATAACTTCATAGTTCAACCAGTTTAAAATATAAATTAAAGATTCAGTGATTGAAGGCATCAAATAATTTGATGAGCATCCTGAAAAAATTGCTATTCTTCCTTTGGGTTTTAATCTGCTGTAAACCTGAAGAAAGTTGGCTTGCCGTTTAATATTCGGGGAGGGAAATCTGTTGAAGTATGGTAGATTTTTGATGTTTAAAGAGTTTTTAATATAATTTAAAATGGAAAAAATTGAGAAAAATATCTCGGGATAAAAAGAGAAATACTTGAACAGGTATTGAAAAACCCCTTTTTTCATTTTTGTTCTTGTTTCATAAATGAGAGTTGTTACATCTATATTTAAAGGACAGCAGCTTTCGCAACTTCCACAAAGAAGACAGCTAAAAATTCTATTTTTAAAGGATTTCTCACAGGTTATTTCGTTCTCCTGCAGAGCTTTAATAAGCCTCAGCCTTCCTCTTGGACAGAAGGATTCATTAAGAAAAATCTGATAACTGGGGCATGTTTCTTTACATTTTCCACATTTATTGCATTCTGCAAGTAGATTCATTCTTATGGCATGTTTTTATGAATTGAGTAATTTTCCTGATGTAGCATCATATCTTTTTTAATTGTAATTCTTATTTTTTTTGTATTTTCAATTTCTTCTATTGAGTCTCTTTCTTCATCAGTAAGCAAATCTGCAACTGAGGAATTGGCAACTACTGTAAGCTCTGTTCCTTGAGGAACTGTCATGAATCTTAGCTTCCTTAAGATTTCATAGGCTACAGTTTTTATGCTTTTTACTCTTCCTTTGCCCTCACAATAAGGACAGCTGTCACATAATATGTGTTCAAGGCTTTCTCTTGTTCTCTTACGGGTCATTTGAACTATTCCTAATTCTGTAATGTTGTAAATTGTTGTTTTTGCTCTGTCTTTTTTCATCGCCTCTGTCATGGCATTTATGATTTTTTGTTTGTTTTCCTCCTTTTCCATGTCTATAAAGTCAATTAATATAATTCCACCGAGATTTCTCAGCCTTATCTGATAGGCAATTTCTTTGACTGCTTCAAGATTTGTTCTGAGAATTGTGTCTTCAAGATTCTCCTTGCCAACATACTTACCAGTGTTTACATCTATAACAGTCATTGCTTCTGTCTGATCAATAACAATGTATCCTCCAGATTTAAGCCATATCTTACGATGAAGTGCTCTTTCAAGGTCAACCTCTATGCCGAAGGCATCAAATATTGGTTCTTCTCCTTCATATAGTTCAATCTTATCGGCAAGTCTTGGAAAATAAACCTGAGCAAATTCCTTAAGCCTTTGCCATTCAATATAATTGTCAATAATCATACGATCTACATCCTGAGTCATAAAATCTCTCAGACTTCTCAGGACAAGGTCAAACTCACTGTGAATAAGAGATGGAGCATGAGCTTTATCTTTTTTCTTCTGAATGTTATCCCATAGGAGAAAAAGAAAATCAATATCCTTCTGAATCTCCTCTTGTGTTGCATCTTCACTAACTGTTCTCATAATTAAACCAAATCCTGGTGGTTTGATTTTACTGGCAAGCTCTTTCAGTTGCTTTCTTTTTTCTTCATTTTCTATTTTTCTTGATACACCAATGTGTTCCACCCCTGGCATAAGAACAACATATCTACCAGGAAGTGTAATTCTTGATGTAACCCTTGCTCCTTTTGTTCCCATTGGATCTTTTGCAACCTGAACAAGTATTTCCTGTCCTTCCTGGACAAGCTCTTCTATAGAAGCATCTTTGAAATCAATTTTTGGGAGGATATCTGTTCCCTCATCTGCTTCCAGAAAGGGATAAACCTCTTTAATTCCACCCCTTATGTCATCAACATAAAGAAATGCTGCCTTATCAAGTCCTATATCAACAAAGCAAGCTTGCATACCTTTTAAAACCTTAACAACCCTGCCTTTATAAATATTTCCTACATAGCTTGAATCTCCTTTTCTTTCAATATAAAACTCAACAACCTGCCCACCTTCTAAGAGAGCAACTCTGCATTCCTGTTTTGTTACATTTATTAAAAGTTCATTACTCAAGGTTCTACTTCTCCTTGCTGGGCATACATAGCTACTCTTTTGATTTTCAAGTCATGTAGCTTTTTACCAAAGATAACCTCTACAATTTCAGAAATTCTTGCTTTATGAACACTGTCTTTTACTATTATACATGCTTGATTACCATTTATTTGAATTTCTTCTAAAAAATCCTTGAGATAAAGCATTTTTTCATCTCTTTTTATGGTCATAAGGCTTATGGCATTATTGTCAAGCATAAATTCTTCTTCCAGTTCAACAATATACTTATATCGCTGAATAAAAGAATTAAGGGAAGGACTTTCATGAGGAATTTTTTTTGTTTCAATAATTTTTAAGCCTTCAGGCAAAATGTGATTTAATCTTTCAATGTCCTGATGATTAAGCTCACCGTAAATCTTCAAATCAAAATACTCTCTTTCACTTTCAATTCCCACAGGTAAAGAAGGACCAAAAGAAATCTCTGGTTTTGGATGAAACCCCTTTGAAACTACAAATGGTATATCTGCCATTCTTAATGCTCTTGTAATGAGATTGCTTAATTCAAGCTGAGAAAGATATTTCATCACTCCTGTTTTTTTATGGCAAAATCTTATTCTGGCTTCTTGACTTCTTAAATCATTTAATTCATTTTTTATCATGACAAGCTGAGGCTTTGCATCCTTGATATGGTTCGGAATAATCGATTGGCATCTCAATCCGCATGCTTCACATTTATCAGTGCATTCTTTTGAGCATTCACGGTTCATAGCCTTTTTAAATTCAGTTTTAAGAAAATCTTTTTTTACTCCTGTATCAATAAAATCCCATGGCAGAGGTTCATCCAGAGAAAGCTGTCTATTTGCATAGTTAAATAAATCAATTCCTGTTTCATCCATAGCTTTGAACCATCTATTAAACTCGAATAAATCAGACCATGCACTAAGTGTTTCTCCATTAAGCCATACTCTTAATAAAAGTTCTGATAATTTTTCATCTCCTCTTGATAAAGCAGCTTCAAGAAGGCTCATCTCTGGATTATGTCCTTTATAGTGAATTTTACTTTTTTTAAAGGCTTCTCTTAAAAAATTAAGTTTCTCAACCATTTCATTAAAATTAATCTGTCCAAGCCACTGAAATGGAGTGTGGGGTTTAGGAACAAAGGGAGAGACAGTAACATTTATTTCAACAAATTTTTTAGTGTATTTTTTCGCAATTTTTATTATTTTTCTTGAAAAATTAGCAATTTCTTCTATATCTTCTGCTGTCTCTGTTGGCAGTCCTATCATAAAATAAAGCTTTATACTCTGCCAGCCTTCCTCAAACAAAACGCTGCAAGCTCTTTCAATATCTTCATCTGAAATATTTTTATTAATAACATTGCGAAGCCTCTCTGTGGCTGCTTCAGGTGCGATTGTAAATCCTGTTTTTCTTGCTGATTTTATTGCCTGAAGAAGTTGTTTTGTTACTCTGTCAGCTCTTATTGAAGGAAGAGAAACAGCAACTGCCTTTTCTGCAAAATATTGATTTAAAGCTTTAACAAGTTCAACTAAATAGGGATAATGGCCTATGCTAAAGGAAAGTAAAGAAAGCTCTTCATAACCAGTGTTTTTTATTAGATTTTTTGCAATTTCAAATACCTTCCCTGGGCTTCTAAATCTTAAAGGTCTGTAAATAAAACCTGCTTGACAGAATCTGCATCCTGAAGGACATCCACGGGATACTTCTACTGAGACTCTATCATGAACAATCTTTGCATAAGGAACCACAGGAGCCTGTGGGAAAGGAGCATTTTCCAAATCATTTATAAATCTTCTTTTAACAGTTTTTTTACCAGCATAAGGAACATAAAATCCTTCAATTTCTGAGATTGCCCTAAGAAGAGATTCCTTTGATGAATTGGATTTTTTCCATTCTTTGTATGTTTCAACAAGTTCCTTAACTGCCTCTTCTGCTTCTCCAATAAAAAAAGCATCAATAAAATCAGATACTGGCAGGGGATTAACAGTAGAGGGACCTCCAGCAATTACAAGAGGATGCTTACCAATCATTCTGTCCTGCCATTTTAGAGGGATACCGCCAAGCTCAAGCATGTTTAAAACTGCAGTATAGGAAAGTTCATATTGAAGGGAAAATCCTGCAATATCAAATTCATTGAGTGGAGTTTTTGTTTCAAGACTAAGTAGGGGAATTTTATGCTTTTTCATGTGCTCAGACATATCAATCCAGGGAGAGAATACTCTTTCAGCATAAACATAGGGGATACTGTTTAAGATATAATAAAGAATTTTCAAACCAAGATGAGACATTCCAATTTCATACACATCAGGAAAACATAGAGCAAATCTTATGAATTCTCCCTTTTTGTAAACAGCATTTATTTCGTGATTTATATATCTTGTAGGTTTTTCAAAATAGACAAGATTCATTATTTTATTATGTCACTTTCCACTGCTTTTTCTGAAAGTGGTTTTGAGAGGAAAAATCCTTGAAGCATGTCACAGCCAAGAACTCTCAAAATATCAAGATGTTGTTTATCTTCAACTCCTTCGGCAAGGGTTATATAGTCAAGTCTTTTTGCAAGCTCTATTATTGTTTGAACAATTACAAAGGATTTTTTATCTTTAAGCATATCTCTTACAAAGGCAATATCAATTTTAATAATGTCTACAGCTAAGTCCTTAAGATAAACAAGGGAAGAGTATCCTGTGCCAAAATCATCAATTGCAATCTTCGGTGGATTTTTCAATTTCTTAATCATTGAAATTAATTCTATTGTCCTTTCAGGATTTTCAATAAATATTCTTTCTGTAATTTCTACTGTAATTTTATCTCTTATATTTTCATCAATCCAGGATAACTTTTTAATAAAATCAGGTTCATTAAAGGTTTTTCCTGAAATGTTTATGGAAATATTAATGTTCCATTTTTTTATTTTTTCCGTGGCTTCTTTAATTAACCAATCTTCAAATTTGCTGAGATATTGACTGTTTTCTATATAGTCCATGAAAAAACCAGGATAATAAATTTTATCTCCCTGCACAATTCTAACTAAAGCTTCAAATCCTGCAACTTTTAAAGTATCAGTATGATAATAAGGTTGATAATAAAGAACAAACAGATCTTGCTCAAAGGCTTTCTTAACCAGATTAATCACATTCCATTGAGTTTCTATTTCTTTTTCTATCCCGGGGTCAAAAAACTTTATTATTCCTGGACCTTCCTTTTTAGCCTTTGTTAATGTTATGTCAGCTTTCTCATAAAGTGTCTTAAAGGTTTCTCCATCCTTAGGAAACAAAGCTAATCCAGCATTGATATAAAATAAAATGGATTTATTATCTATTTGAAAACTTAAGTCATTCAACTCGAATAGCCTGGAGTAGGTTTTGGATAACTCATATGAACCCTCTAAAGTTAAATATATGCCAAAGGTATCTGCACTGATTCTCGCTATGGCATCTGTTTCCTTAAAGGTTTCCTTTAATTTTTGGCTTAGAAATTTTAATAACCCATCTCCACCTGAAATCCCAAGAGTTTTGTTTATAGAAGTCATATTAAACACATCAATCAAAATAAGCACCCCTATGATTCCTCTATCTTTCGTTTCTTTTAATTTTAAGGGAACTTGAGCAGCAAAGCCATTCAAATTTAAAAGCCCTGTAAGTGCATCGTAGTTTTGTAAAATATTTATTCTTTCAGAAAGCATTATTTTTTCTGTAATGTCTTTTGCTACAGCAACAAATCTTAAAATATTTCCTGGAAGGCTGACAGGAACTATTTTCAGGTCAGCATGGAAAATTTCACCATTTTTCTTTCTATTTGGAGTTATGGCATTAAATATTTTTCCTGAAAGAATAGTATTCCACATCTGTTTATAAAATTCGGGTGGATTGAGCCCTGATTTAAATATTCTTGGATTTTTTCCAAGAAGTTCTTCCTTTGTGTATCCACTTATTTTTTCTACAGCTTCATTTACATAGATAATATCTCCCTTTTCATCAGTAACCAGTATCCATGTATCAGAATGTTTAAGTGCTTCTGCAATAATCATATTCTGTCTTATTCTTTCCACCCTTTCAACAGCAAAGGATAGATCTCTTTGGATTTCCCTAAGTAAATCAATAATTGATTCGTTGAAATAATCTGGAAATTCAGAGTATATGCTTAATATAGCCACAACCCTGTCGTGTTTCAGAATCGGTATTAAACATGAAGAAAGAATTCCTCTTTTTAAAAGCTCAGCTCTCAGAGGATTGTCTTCACCGTTTATTCTTAAATCAGGATTAACAATAACATTTTTTTCATTCAAAGCTTTTTCACATATATGTTCAGTTTTTTCAAAAAATTCTATAATACCCTGATCCTCGCCAAAATGAAATTTTGGAATTCTTCTGCAAGACTCATCACAAATACCTATCCATACAAGTTTAAACTTAAAATTATCTACCAGGGCTTTACATATTCCACTGAAGATTTCTTCTTCTGTTAAGGAGGTTGTTATTGTTTTGTTTATTTGTTTTAAAATTTCCTTTATATTTTCCGCACATTTTTGTCTGGATATATCATAAAACAATATAAAATTTGAACATCTGCCTCTAAAAAGAATCGTTGATGCTAAACACTGAACTGGTATTATCTTACCATCCTTTTTTATAAAAGAAATCTCATAAATTGCTGAAAATTTTTCACCTCTGAGTCTTTTTTCCATATTTTCAATTACTTTTTCTCTGTCCTTACTGTAAACCAGATCTGTACTGCTCATTTCCAATATCTCATCTTCTCTATAACCAAGAATATTTAATGCGTATTCATTGATAAAGACGATTTTTTCTTGATAGACAATAATGCCAATTATAGGAGAAGACTTTAATGCCTCAACAATATCATTGTTAGCCCACTCTTCAAGTAATAGATCTAATTGACTGTATAGACTTTTAATATGTTCAATTTCGTCCTCTGAAGCTTTTTCAATATCTTCAATGTTAAGCAAAGCATCCTTATATTTTTCTAATGAAGGATGAATAAAAATAAAATGAGGACATGGGAAACAGAAGTCCTCTGAAATTTTTATATTTTTTCCATTCTTCAACTCTTCCAATGTCTTTGTATATATGAACCCAATATCTGCAGCAGAGCTTTGCACAAGTTCAAGTATTTCATCGTAATTTCTGGTAAAAATTAGCTGAAAATTTTTGTAAACTTTTTTATGAAATAAAAGAGGAAGAAAAGAAAATTTTCTGTTTATCAAAGCCACATTTATTATTTCTTTTTGAGGATAATAGGAAGAGGAAATAATGCTACAAATAGAATGGTTCTCGTTTTTTAATTTGCCAAGAAGGATGTATCCTTTCTGGATAAGTTTTATTGTAGAATCAGGATTCGCATAGACAAAATGATAATCAAATTCTTGAAGTTTTTTTTCCTCTTCTATAAAGTCTTCAAAAGTAACAATATTTATTTGTCTCTCTAAAATTGAAGATATGTAAGAGATTATGCTTTTCCATTCTTCAATATCTTTTTCCAAACAGTGAGGACAAAAGGCAAAATTTAAAATTTTCGGCAACATAAAATTAAAACTTCGTTAATTTAGAGATTTCATCATTAACTTTCACAACAGTAGCGAAAACTTTATATGTTTCATTGAGCATAGATGCAGTATTTGTGATTCTCTTTGAAACATCGGTTAAAACCTGACTTTGCTCTTCTATTGCTGTTGATAAAGTATTTACTGCATCACCAACTGTGTCTGACATATCCTTTGTTTTTTCAAAAGACGCTCTTATTGTTCTCATTTCCTCTTCTACTTCTCTGAAAAGGTATTTGATTTTTTCTACCTCTTTGACTGCAGTTATTACTCTTTCACTAAGATTCCCAAGTATTTTACTAATGTCTTTTGTTAAAGTATCTGTTTTCTGAGCAAGTTTTCTTATTTCATCTGCTACCACTGCAAAGCCTCTTCCAGCCTCTCCAACTCTTGCTGCTTCAATTGAGGCATTGAGGGCAAGAAGATTTGTCTGCTCAGCTACATCTGAAATAGAAGTAACAATGTTGCCAATGTTTTTTGTTGCTTCTCCAAGTTCTTTTATGTTTGTGACAACTTCAATTATCTTTTCATTGTGGGATTCAATATCCTTGACTCTTTTTTCAAGTTCTTCATCCATTGCTTCATTTTGCTTAACAAGTGTCTGAACTTCTTCATTTATAGAGGCTACACTTTGTGACATGTCCCTTATGGTGGTATCAATTTCTTCCATAGCAGTGGCAATTGAGGAGACTTCATCCTTTATTCTTGAGAAATTGGAATCAATCAATCCCATTGTATTTGAAATTGTTGAGCCAACAATATTTGATTTTATAATACCTGAGGATAAAGTTCTAATAAGTGAAAGATTGGTATCAATGTCTTTTTTTGTAAGATTTGTATTTTTCTTTTTTCTTAAAAACATTTTATTCCTCCTTATCTGTAAAACTCCTCAGCTATATCAACTCCGCATTTTAAATTACTAAGCCAGTTAAAAAATTTCTGAATGTGTTCTTTCTTGTAAATTATTGCTCCATGCTGTGGCGCTATTCTTTCAATATTGAGTTTATTTATTTTTTCAAGATATTTTCTTATCACACTGTTTGATGCAAGATATCTCCGATGAAATCCCTCCATGAGCTTTAAATGACTGTCAAAGTCTTCAACATATGGATATCTCTGTCCTTTTGGGAATATCGCTGCTCCAAGATCTCCTGTAAATAAAGTTTTTGAACGGGGATCATAAACATGAAAATTGGCTACAGAGTGTAAGAAATGAGCAGGAATTATCTCAAGATAATCGCCTGAAGGAAGTTGAATACTTCCCCCGCCTTCCTCCAATGGGACAATTCTTGTCATATCAAATATCCCATAATGAGGAAGAAACCTAACCCACCACTTAGAAATATAAACTTTAGCAGATGTTACGCTGAGCCATAATGCCACACCAGAGGAGACATCAGGGTCCTGATGGGAAAAGAAAAGATGTTGAATTCTTTCAAGGTCAACATACCTTGATACATTTGCAACAACTCTTGGAAAAACATGAACACCACCCGGGTCAAGAATTACACCTACATTTTTATTTTCAATAAGATACTGATTTACCTGAACTAATCCTTCTTCTTCATTTTCTTCCCAGCCAAGCCAGATAAATTTATGGATTCCATCATCGTAAATAATATCTCCTCTTACAATGTCGACTTCTTTGTTTAATGCTGGCATATTTGCTCCTCCTTTAATAATTTTTTAGACAGTGCAAAATTGAAAAAAAATTTAGCTCTATATTTATAATGCAGTATACCCCTCGCTAATGCTCGGGATTACAGAAAAATGCTATCTTATTTTATCAAAATTATCACCTACTGTAAAGCTTTTTTATTTCTGAAAGCTCTCAGCATATTTGCATGGTGAGGAGAGCCCTGCATTTTCACCTTATGGCATACCTCGCACTTCATCTCTGATGAGATTGGAAGAGGCGTTCCCTGATATTGCATGGGCTGAATATTGTCTCTATTTTTTCCAAACTCATTGAATGCAGGATAAATTGCATGGGGAGAGCTGTGACAGGCTATGCAGGGAATTTTTTCAGTGTTTTCTTTTCTGTTTCTGTAAAGACCTGCAGTGTCGGTTGTCCATTTATTGAATGCTCTAACATTATTAGCAGGTTTCTGAAATCCCACATGACAACTAAGGCAATCAGGCTCCTGTATCCAGGGCGCTCTTGGTTTTATCTCTGAGATTGGTGTTTCAGGCTTTAGATTTCTAAGAAGAAGCTGAGCAGTTGTTGTACCTTCCTGAGACAATAAAACTGCAGAAGCATGCTCATCAAGTCTTCCATGACACCTGGTGCAACCAATTCCGATCTTTGCATGGATGTCTCTGTTACATCTTGTGTTACCTTTTGCATCATTGGGATGGCATAAGTTACAGGCTCTTTCATCTTTCCATGGTATGTAGTTGGCATGCCATCCATGCATGGAGGCTGAAAAACTGTTGTGCCTCTTTATTCCCTTTGATTTAACAATAAAATCCTCATGACATTTCTGACACATAACAGGCTTTCCTTTAAGAGCATTTTCAAGAAGCTTTGTCCCATTATTTCTGTCATGAACTCTCAGGATGTTCTTAGCAGTATTATCAGATATACCTGAAATGCCATTCCATCTTGGAGCACCACTGTGACACTCAAAGCATCTGAGTTCCGTTGAAACAGGAGCAACAAATTTTGTGGTCTGTAAAATCCTGCCTGTAGATTTATGTATTGCCTTTGCTTCAAAAACTGGATAAGGATTAAATTTTCCGTCATCTCTATAAGGTAAGACAGGAATCCCCTCAGCCGAGAATATATTTCTTTCCTTATCATAATCAAATACTCCACTAAGACCTTTACCGGTAACTCCTGTATTTTCAGCCAGTTTTTTGCCTTTCAAAGACTCAGAATACTTCCAGAACTCACTATGTCTGGATGGATTCTCATATCCTTTCTGGACTTCATAATGAATTTCTATGTTTTCTGAGACAATTTCTGGCTTTAAACCTCTTTTTATAAGCACTGCCTGGAAGGAACTTCCCGGATATAGGAATGAAAACCATTTGTCTGAATCAGTTATGCATTTCTCACCGAGCGTGCTCCAAGCAAGAAGGACATATTCATCCTTCTGGGGATTGAAGGATGGAATGGAGACTTCCTCCTGTATTGGTTTAAAATCTGTCTTTTTGTTTTCTCTTTTGTCATGAAGGCTTGCTATAAACTCTGCAAGAGCCTCCATCTCCTTTTCCGTTCCAATAAACTTGGGCATGTAATCGCGAACTTTACCCTGACCATAAATCTGAGATAGTATTCCAAGCTTTGTAAGTCCCTTTGTTTTTTCAACAATATCATTTTTAACCCCTCTGATTGTGTGGCAGCTTAAACATTGAAGATTAAATAGTTCTTTACCTGCAAGGAGTTTGTTTTTTTCTGTCACTTCTTTAATAGGACTCCATTTTGCATATTTGAGAAATCCTTCTTTATTAAGCCTTTCCTCATCTGTAACCAAAACAGAAGATGAATACATGTATCCATAAATAACATATGGCTTTCTTGCATACTCTCTTATATATTCAAAACCACCAATCCATGCGAGACCAATTAAAACAAGTATAAACACTGCAATCTGCTGAAGCTTTCTTGAAGTTTTCATTATGAAAATGAGTGTTAGAAGATAAATCAGAACTGACGAGACTATAAAGACATTGACTGCGTTGGCGGTCTGTCTATTAAGCCAGAAATTGGTCAATCTTGCATTTTCTGGAATTGCATAAAAATACCAGAATCCTGAAATTATCAGGAAGGCAAGAGGCATATAAAGCCATTTTGCACAATATCTTAGAAGTTTATCTCTAAAATCACTCTGGGGCATAGATACTGCTGTAATAAATCCGAAAAGACCTGCGAACATAATGCATACTGCAGTTCTGAAAACAACACCTGGAAGATTTGTGGGATTGAAAAATCCATCCCAGAAGTTATAACTTCGGAGCCACTCTCCAGGAGTGAGCATAAAAGTTATAATTCCATTAATTATGAAAAGACTTAACCACGCTGCAGCTGCGTAAATAAAAGCAATTCTCAGGCGATTTTTATCAGAAAGTGTTTCGAATTTGTAGTGATAAATAAGCAATGAGACGATTTCAACGAGGAAGAAAACCCACTCAATTGCCCAGGCAAATACAAAAGTATGAATTAGCACAGAAGTTGCCCAGGGACTTGAAAGAGCAATAATAAACCATATTCCAACACCTGTTACTCCACCAAAAACCATTGTAAGAAGCAGGAAAAACCAGATATGTTTACGTACATACTGTCTAAGTTCGTAATTTTTTTCCCGTACACTTTTTAAATCTGTAAGCCATAAAAATATTCCACCGCCTACTGCAAAATGTGCGACAAAGACGTGAAGAACAGCAATTACTGCAATTAAAGTTCCTGAATTGAGATAATATAATTGCCAAACAGGATAATTCATTTTTTTGCCTCTTTGAAAAAGGCAAGTTTAAGCATGTAAATAATAACTCCAACGCCTGCAAATAAAATCAGAAGAAAGATAACAAAAACATCCCACTGAGGATTAATCTTTAGCTCAGAAATCTTGAAATAATCACCAAGCTGAAAAATCCTTAGGTTGTAGCGATTTATAATCATAGCAAGAATAGTAAGAGTAAGAAAAACCAGGGTAAAGTTCAACTTTTCTTTAAATCCTGAAATCATTGCAGCTGTAGCAAAGACTATTCCTGAGATAAACACTAAAGTGGCTAAAAAATCACCACCCATAAATTGAAGCATGACTTTTTTTGGAAGAGTTAAAAGGAATAAAATTCCAATAAACATTTGAACCACTGTGGCATAACTGAATATTTTCAATCCTTCTTTAATTTTCATACTTTGTATTTTTTTATCCGTACTTTTTGTAAGTTTATTATAAACAGCATAAAAAATACCTCCCACAGCTAAAGAAGCAACAATAAAGTGGAAATATCTTGGATATATGGTTATTTCTTTCCACAGTAGAATTGTTCCGTCTCTTTTTTCAAAGTATTGAGACCATTTTTGAGGCTCTTCCATGAGTGTGAGATTGTTAACCAGAATAAAGGCAATGTAAAGCATTATAAAAATCACAATTAAAAGAGACAGGTTTGCCAAAGTAGAGGCTTCAACTTTCCTGTAGTAGAAATAGGATGCATAGTAGGCAACTATAAGCGATGGAATAATCAATATCCAGAAAGTTCCAAGAAGCACAGAACTGGTGTAGAAAAAATGCCCAAAAACAACCTGAATGAACAAAAGAGCAGGGATAGCCATATTTATCGCAATAGCAAAAAGAATGGGAATTTTTTGTGCAATTAGTTTTTTTATCTCCAGAGTTTCACCTGTAGCAGATAAATTTTTATAAATGATTATTAAACTCAATCCAATAATAGAATTTACAAGCACGATATGAATCATGAAAAAAAACTGTTCAAACAGAATCAAAATCTGCGCAGGCGCAGGAATGCTTTCAGTATATGGAATCAGATTTTTAATCTCCATTTTCTGGAAATTATATCAAATAATTTGATAGAATTCAACTTAATCTTTAAGTTTTTCCTCTATGTGGGTGCAGATTCCATGAAGAAGTCTCAACTCCCAGAATGTAAGAGCTGTTCTTCCAAAAAGATGCCTGAAATTGTTGATTATTCTTTTTTCAAGATCAGGATTATCAGGTATATAACCGATTTTTTTTAAAACACTAAAAAATCTTTCATAAAATTTATTTAACTCCTGCTGGTCAACATAAAACTGACGTTGCATATGAAAATCTTTTATTTCTTCGCATCGCATAAGCTCATAAGCAACAATCAATACTGCTTGAGCAAGATTTAAAGATGGCTGAAGCTCTGATGTAGGAATTGTCATGAGATATCCGCACTTTTCAACTTCTTTATTAAAAAGTCCTTTATCTTCCCGTCCAAACAGTATGGCAACTCTGTTGTCCTGAGATATTTCATAAATTCTTTTTACTCCATCTCTTACATCCAGAATTGCACCTCTTTTTGAGCCTCTTCTGCGAGTTGTTCCAACTACGACTGCTTTGTCTTTGAGAGCATTGTCAAGTTCTTTATAAACTTCAGCTTTTTCAAGAATATCTTTGCTTGCCCATGCCATCCAGTAAGCTTCATCTGTTAGCGGCGCAGGATTTACAAGGATAAGATTTTTGAAACCCATGTTTTTTATTGCTCTTGCAGAAGAGCCAATGTTTCCTGATTCCTTTGGCTCAACTAAGACAAAATAGATATTTTCTTTCCATGAAGTCATTTAAAAGGGTTCGCTCTCTGTAGAATCTGGCTGTTCAAGCTCAATTAGGGTTTTATGAAGTTCTTCCTCTGCAGTTTTTAATTTGCCCTTGCAAAAACGAATAAGCTCTGTTGCTCTTTTTACTTTTTCAACAAGCACATCAACATCAACTTCCTGTGATTCTATAAACTTAAGAATTTCTTCAATCTCTTTCATTGCCTTAGAATAACTTAAGTTCTCCATTGTTTTCCTCCTTATTGGTTACAGTTGCTGAAATCTTTCCTTTGTAAAGCTGAATCTGAATATTAGCCATGAGAGGGACTTCCCCGGAATTCTTCAAAACTTTTCCATTTAAATAAGTAATACTGTAGCCTCTTTTTAAGATATTTTCAGGGCTAAGAAGACGAAGTTTCTCATTAACTCTTTCTATTTGAATATTTTTCAATGAAAGCGTGTTTTTCAGCTTTGTAAAAAGGCTGTCTTTGTAAGAGCTTATTCTGAAATTCTGTTTCGCCATGTTTTCGTTAATTTTCATTTTTACTTTATTGTTAATGTTTGTGAGCTCCACTTCCTGCGCTGTCAGTATTAGATTTGTTTTTTTATAAAGCTGCTGTTTAACTTTGAAAAGAAATTCTCTTTCACTGTGAACCCTTTTTAAAACATTATTATGCACTTCACTTACGATTAGATTCATTTTCTGTAAAATTTTTTCTCTTGAGTTTTTCACAGCCAGCTTGAATCTTTCCTCAATGCTTTGATTTTTTGAAATCTCAACACTTAGAAAATTCTCAGCTCTGTGAATAATTCTCTGTCTCAGAGTATCAAGCCTTGAGTCAAAATCAACTGCTCTGTCAAGTATGAATTTAGCAACCTCAGATGGAGTTTTAAAAGACATTGATGCAACACGGTCTGCTACAGTTTCATCTCTTGTATGACCTATTCCTGTAAATACAGGGACCGGCATTAAAGCCATTGTTTTTGCAAGTTCATAATCATTGAAAATTGCTAAATCAGCAACAGAGCCACCACCACGAATTAAAACTACAGCATCAAAATTCTTAGCTTCAAAAGCACATCTTTGAAATGCAGCCATTAAAGAGGCAACGGCAGAGTCTCCCTGAACAAAAGCATCAAAAAGTTTTGTATAAAACTTAAAGCCATATTTGTTTCCCTTTAAAATTTTTAAAAAGTCCTCATATCCAGCTGCAGATTCACTGGAGACAATTGCAATTCTCTGAATTATAACAGGGATCTCAATAAGCTTATTTCTGTCAATGAAGCCTTCTCGGGTAAGTCTTTCTATTGTTTCTTTCTTTTTTAAAGCCATTTCTCCGAGGCTGAAAGAGGGATCAATCTGATAAATACTTATTTTAAAACCATATTTTTCATGAAAAGTTGCTTTGCCAAGAAAAAGAATTTTTATTCCCTTCTGAAGCTCCATACCGGTTTTTAGATAAAAGTTATGAACAGTTTCTACATTTCTGCTCCATACTACAGCATCGCATTTTGCAACAATTTCATTGTCTTTTTTTTCAACAAGCTCAATCCAGTAATGCCCATTTTTATCAGAATCTATTTTTGCTATTTCAGCAACAATCCATTGATAATCAGAGATTTCTTGAATAAGTTCTTTAATCTCATTTAGATATTGTGAGAGTGTTTGATAGGTTACATCCACATTAAACATTCATACATGCCTCTTTAATAAGATTTTTCATCTCTCTGACAGCTTCTTCAATTCCAACCAGAACAGCCCTTGCAATTATGCTGTGGCCAATGTAAAGTCCTCTTAATCCTTTTATTGCAGCAACTGGTTTTACATTGTAGTAATTTAATCCATGCCCTGCATTTGTCTTAAGTCCAAGATTCAATGAATATGCAACTGCATCTTTAATTCTTTCAAGTTCTTTAAGCTGACTCTGTCGTCTTGTTTCAGAATAATATCCTGTATGAATCTCAACCATGTCTGCTCCGATTTCTTTTGAGCATTCAATAGAGGCTCTGTCAGGATTTATAAAAAGACTTACAGGAATTCCTCCATCTTTAATTTTTTTTATAGCTTCCTTAAGAGAATCTTTAAGTTCAATAACATTTAAGCCACCTTCTGTTGTAAGTTCCTGCCTTTTTTCTGGAACGAGGGTTACCATATCAGGTTTAACATTAAGAGCAATATTTATCATTTCTTCTGTGGCAGCCATCTCAAGATTAAGCTCGCATGGGACAACTTCTCTAAGAATTTTTAAATCCCTGTCCTGAATGTGTCTGCGGTCTTCTCTTAGATGAACTGTTATCCCATCAGCTCCGCCAAGTATTGCCAGTGTTGCAGCCATTGCAGGATCAGGCTCAAAGGTTTTTCGTGCTTGCCTAACAGTGGCAACATGATCAACATTTACTCCTAAGATAACCATAATTAAACCTCCGAAAAGAGTAATTGATTTGATTATATCAATTTTTTTGAAAAGTTGACAAAAACCTGGTTTGTCCTCAGATTGCCGATTGAACCCTTGAACATTTGAACAATCTTGAACAATTTTTTTGAACCCTTGAACAATTTTTAAAACTGATGAAGTCTGAACAGGAACTGGCTTACCATATTTTTTCTAATAAAGAAAAAGGTTTGTGAATCTGTAGAATTTTTTCATAAACTTTTAAGTATTCCTTTACCATTTTTTCTGCAGTGAAATTTTTTTCAACATGAAGCCTGCAATTTAGAGGATTTATATTTTTAATTTCTTCAATTTTTTTAACCATTCCATCAATCATGTTTTCAACTGAAACAATAAAGCCTGTAACTCCATCAATCACTATTTCAGGAACAGATGCTCTTCTTGGGGCAATAACAGGAGTTCCACAAGCCATTGCTTCAATCATTACAAGTCCAAAGGCTTCTTTCCATCTAACTGGTAAAATAAGAGCCAGAGCATTTTTTAAAAGCTCTGCCTTTTCGGAAAAAGTAAGTTCTCCAAATACTTTAATTTGCTTTCCATCCTGCTCAGAAAGAATTTTTTCTTTATAAAAGTCTTCAAATTCTTTTCTTATTTCACCTGCAAGAATAATTGGAATTCCACTTTTTTTACTTATTTCAATAGCTATGTCAGGACCTTTGTAAGGAGAAAAAGTTCCAAGAAACAGTAAATACTCTCCTTTTTTGTCTGAAAAGGGATATTTTTTTACATCTATTCCATGATAAACTGTTGCTATCCAATTAAGCTCTGGAGCAAGCTCTCTTTGAGCATTACTTATTGAGACATAAAATCTATCTTTAAAGGCTTCCCTGAGCACTGCAGGCTCTGGAGGTAAAGAGCTGTGAATTGTTGTTACCACAGGAGTTTTCACTAAAGGAGTAATGCTGAGAGGGATAAATCCATTATGATTATGAAGAATATCAAAATCATTACTCATTTTACCAACTATTTCTGTTTGTAAAATATCGTAGTCATAAAAATCCCATTTAAATTTTCCAAGTATGTCATAGAGATTTCTCTCTACAATTGGAACTAATTTACATGGAAGGTTTGAGTCTCCAGAGGCAAAAACAGTTACTTCATGCCCTTTTTCAGTCAATGCACAAGCAAGGTCATAAACCACAAGTTCTGTGCCTCCATATTTTTCAGGAGGCAGTTTTTTCCAAAGTGGTGAAATTAATCCAATTTTCATTTTTTTCACTCCTTGAGAGTTTGAAAAATCCATATAATTGCCATATTGCTGAAGAATAAATTAAACCATTGACAAAAGCTCCGGTAGCCAAAACAAATTGATTTTTTAAAATTCCCACACTGAAAGCTAATCCACTAAAAATTAATATTAAAATTTCTGACAAACCTTCTCTGAGATATCTAAATATTCCAAAATTTTCCTTAAATTTAGGGGTTCTCCAGAATTCTTTTTTAGGATAGATTAGACATTTTATCCATTCTGTTGCCATTGGCAAGGTTAAAGAAAGAAAAGAGATAAAGGCATACAGACGTTCTTTCAACCCTACAGCTGTATTAACTGGCATTGCAAAAAACAAACCAAGAGCTCTGCTTGACAGGAATGCTAAATAGGGAACTACAAAAGCAAAACTGAAAGAAACAAACTCAAAACAACTTAAGAGCATAATCCAGAATGGTATAAATAGATTGTTAAACCATATTGTATTTTGAGCTAAATAACAAAGTTTTTGCATAAAATTAAGTCTACTGAAGATGAAAAATCTAAGATTTTTTATTATTGTCTGCATGTTTCCAAATACCCATCTTGCCCTTTGTTTTTTGTAGGCTGCATAGCTATATGGCATAAGTCCTTTACCTTTTGAATGGTCAATATAAACTGTTTTATAACCAAGCTCGTGAATTCTAATTCCAATTTCACTGTCCTCTGTTATAACCTCCTTAGAAAATCCTCCTATACTTTCAAGAACGCTTTTTCTTATAAGTCCCATTGTTCCCATAAAGGAAGCAGCATTGTACTCATTGCAAGTATTCATTACTGTGCTGAAAAAGTATCTGTAGGCATAATACATTCCTTTTGATACAGCAGTGTCATTCAAAAAATAATTCTGCGGAAGTTGAACAACTGCTATTTCAGGGTCTTTAAAGTATCCCACTGTTTTTTTAAGAAAATCCTTTTCTACTATATAATCAGAATCTACAACTGCGACTATTTCGGTTTTAGGTGAAGTTAAATTTAAGGCATAATTTAACACTCCTGCCTTAAATCCTTCAATTTGTGGAATGTAAAAAAATTTTACTTTTTCACCAAGACTTTGGCAAATTTTTCTGATGTTTTCTACATCTTTATCATAAGGAGTATTGTTTACTAAGGCATATACTTCGTAGTTCTCATAATCAAGCTCGCTTAAAGAAATTAATGCCGGTGTTACAACCTCTGCTGGTTCTTTACATATGGGAACAAAAATGGAAACAAAAGGTTTATAATCAGCAGGCAGTTCAATAAAATCTGTTTTCCTCAATCTGTGTTTTTTTGTTGTATCAAAAATAACAAGAAGCTCTAATGAAAAAAGACAGAGAGAAATACAATTTACAATTGCTTCAAAAAAATTTAAATGAAATATATAAAAAATGTATCCAGAAATGATTGAAAAATAAAGAAATTTGGAAGAAAAAGACCAGCCAGCATTCTTCATTAGCCACCTCCTAAGAAAAATCTTAGTAGCAGCTAATTATTAAGAATGCTACCAAATTATAACAAAAAAATTTTAAGTTTATCAACTTAAAAATTCTTCTTAAAACTGCCATTAGGAAATTATTGTCTTGAGCGAATTTAGAATTTTTTTGGGAAAAGTTCTTAACTAAGCGGAAGCGAAAGTAAGTTTCCTGTCGGCAATTTCAACTCCTTAAGGTAAACTTGCGAAGAATGTCCTGATAAAGGTAAAATTAAAATACTGAGCCGAAGTGGCGGAACTGGCAGACGCGCCAGATTCAGGATCTGGTGGTGGCAACGCCGTGCGGGTTCAAATCCCGCCTTCGGCATTTAAAAGGTCTTTAAATAGTGTAAAAAACATATACTTCAGAAGACAGTAAGTATTAAGATAGAGCTTCTGAAAAAGCAGTAGTATAATTTTATTCTACTCGGTTACATTTGCTTTTGTGCTGATGTAACTGAGGATGCGGAGCATTGAAAAAAGCATGAGCCTAAATTGTTGATAACATTTACTAAAATTGTTATATTATAGTATGCTTTTCAGTATAGAAATTATTGAAGAGTTAGAAAAACTTGAGCCTGCCATCAGATCAAGTCTTATCAAAATATTGAAAAGTCTTGACAAGACCATCGGTGAGATGGTCAAAAGAGAGGATTTTTTAGAATTAAAGGTTGATTTCAAGAAGCTCACAAAAATAGTAGAGGAGCTTGCAGAGGCACAGAAGCGTACTGAACAGAGGGTAGAGGAGCTTGCAGAGGCACAGAAGCGTACTGAGGAAAGATTAGCTCGCCTTGAGAACATTGTTGCAGAGCTTGCAGAGGCACAGAAGCGTACTGAACAGAGGGTAGAGGAGCTTGCAGAGG
>NZ_JBMFOO010000001.1:108814-139906 GCF_049969575.1 Thermodesulfovibrio sp.
AGAAGCGTACTGAACAGAGGGTAGAGGAGCTTGCAGAGGCACAGAAGCGTACTGAACAGAGGGTAGAGGAGCTTGCAGAGGCACAGAAGCGTACTGAGGAGGAACTGAGAAGACTTGCTTCAGATCATAGAGAAACAAGAAAAATACTTGGAAATCTCACAGATACAGTAGGATATGGTCTTGAGGACAGGATATTTCCATTTATAAAGAAATTTGCTGAAACAGAATATGGGATTAAAGTAAAAGACTTTGGTAGAAAAAATATTGTTTATCCTGATGGAAATTACGACGAACTGAACATCTATGTGGAAGGTGAAAGAGATGGTCAAAGGGTTTATCTTATAGGTGAATGTAAAGCACAGTTAGGCAAAAAGGACATTGAAAAATTTATTAAAATAATTGAAAGGGTTAGACAATATCTTAGAAGTGATGTTAATGGATTTATAGTAAGTTATTCCATACAGCCCAAAGTGGAGGAATATTTAAGAAAATCTCATCCTGAAATAAATTTCTACTACAGCTACTACTTTGACATGAAATACAAATATGGGGAATAAAAATTTTTCTATGTGATCCTCAGGTAACAATAAAAGATAATGAAAAAGGAAGAAATGTCTTATCTGCTAAGCATGTTTGGAATACTGATTTTTTTTTGACATTCCGGTCGATAAAGAGGAAATTCCTCTTTTAAGGAGCAATAAAGATGAACTCTAAAATTAAGGTTTTTGTCACAGGGGGAGCAGGTTATATTGGAAGCCATGTTGTTAAAATGCTTGGTGAAAGGGGATACAGTGTGCTCACCTATGACAACCTTTCCTTTGGACATCGTGAAGCCGTGCTTTATGGAAAGCTTATTGTTGCAGATTTATCAGATAGACAAACTCTGAAGCAGACAATCAAAGAATACAAACCCGATGCAGTAATGCATTTTGCAGCCTCCATAGTTGTGCCAGAATCAGTAAAAGAGCCAGTGAAATATTACAGAAACAATTTCTGCAACACTCTTAATCTCGTGGAGGCATGTCTTGAGCATGGTGTGAAAAACTTTATATTTTCATCAGCAGCAGCAGTATATGGTATACCTGAAAAATGCCCTGTAAATGAAGATGCGCCAATTAATCCTATAAACCCTTATGGACATTCAAAGGCAATGGTGGAGAGGATGCTACATGAAGTGGCTCAGACAAGTGATTTCCGATATGTATCTCTCCGTTATTTTAATGTAGCAGGTGCTGATGGTTCTGGCAGATTGGGGCAGAGAAGAAAAGATGCCACACATCTCATAACTGTTGCAGTAAAAACCGCACTTGGCAAAAGACCTTATCTTGAAATATATGGAACTGACTATCCCACAGAGGATGGCACATGTATAAGAGACTACATCCATGTAGATGATCTTGCAGACGCTCATATACTTGTGCTTGATTATTTGCTTCAGGGTGGTAAAAGCGATATTTTTAATTGTGGATATGGGCATGGATACTCTGTAAGAGAGGTTGTTGAAGCAACCAAAAAGGTAACGGGTGTTGATTTTAAAGTAATAGAAACAGGTCGTCGGGATGGAGACCCACCAGAACTTGTAGCAGAAAGCACAAAACTGAAAAACTCGCTTGGATGGCAACCCCGATACGATGATCTTCACTACATAATAAAAACCGCCTATGAATGGGAAAGAAAGCTTTTATAGTGGGGCAATTCGCCTTTACCGATTATGTAACGATGAGGAAATTCCTCTAAAGAGCAACAATGCCAGAAAGAGAAAGATGCATTACTAAGGATTATCAGTGGTGAGAAGGCCAAGCTTAATTTTGGCAATTTTTTGTGTTATAATTGGGTTGGATTTGATTGAAATAACTCTCAATAAGAGGATGAGAAATGGTTGAAAAAATATGCGTAGTGGGACTCGGTTATGTGGGGCTGCCTTTGGCATGTTTATTAGCTACAAAGTATAAGGTTATAGGATATGACAAAAACAAACAGAGGATTAAAGAGCTGAAAAAAGGTATAGATTCAACCAAAGAGGTTTTACCTGAAACTCTAAAGAACTCTAACCTTGAATTTACAAACAATGAGAAGAAAATATCGGAGTGTGACTTTATAATAGTTGCCGTTCCTACACCTGTGGATAAAGTTAAAAATCCTGACTTTTCGTATCTAAGAGATGCTTCAAGGATTGTAGGTAGAAATTTAAAGAAAGGAGCTATAGTAGTTTACGAATCAACGGTATATCCAGGAGCAACAGAGGAGATATGTGTGCCCATTCTTGAAAAAGAAAGTGGGCTTAAGTGGAAGAGAGACTTTTTGGTAGGTTATTCTCCTGAAAGGGTAAACCCTGGAGATAAAGAGCATACCATTGAAAAAATTGTTAAGGTTGTTGCAGGTGATACTGAGTACTCACTTGAGAGAATAGCAGAAGTTTACGGTTCTGTAATTAGCGCAGGTATATATAAAGCTCCGAGTATAAAGGTGGCAGAAGCTGCTAAAGTAATAGAAAATACTCAAAGGGACATAAATATAGCATTGATGAATGAGCTTGCGATTATTTTTGACAAAATGGGAATAGATACAAGGGAAGTTTTAAAAGCAGCTTACACAAAGTGGAACTTTTTAAGGTTCGAACCTGGACTTGTCGGAGGTCACTGCATACCGGTGGATCCATATTATTTAGCTTATAAGTCTATGGAAATAGGACATGTTCCTGAGTTGATACTTGCCGGAAGAAATATAAATGAGTCTATACCATCATACATAGCTTATAAAACTTTAAAGCTTATGATTAAAGCTGAAAAGACTATTGCAAATGCAAAAGTTTTAGTTATGGGAATAACCTTTAAGGAGAATGTTCCAGATATAAGAAATTCCAAATCCTATGATTTGGTAAAGGAATTAAAAGAGCTTGGGCTTAAAGTGTTTGTTTATGACCCTATAGCATATCAGGAAGAAGTTAAGAAAGAGTATGGAATAGAACTCATTAGAGATATTGAAGAATATGCACCTTACGATTGTGTAATCGTATCTGTGAAACATAATGAATTTATAAAATTCTCGAAAGAAGTTTTTAAAAAAATTATAAAAGCTCCCTATTTATTTATAGATGTAAGTAAAATTATAAATGTAAGTAATAAAATAAAATCTTGCTTTGAAGAGTTTAAGCAAGATAAAGATTTTATATATTGGGCTTTGTAAATAACCAGGAGGTGTAAATGGAAAAGGAATTTAAAAAGGAGACTTCATTTGAAGATGAGATTGACCTTTATGAATTAATTCTTATTTTTAAAAAACGGATAAAATATGTTGCTGGGGTGTTTGTTCTCGGTGTTTTTATCGCAACTGTAGTTAGTTTTCTTATGCCGAATATATATCAGGCAAGAGCAACGCTGTGGGTGGATTTTTTTTTGACTCAGACAATGATTGAAAGTCTTAAAGCAAATCAATTGGTAAAGGATGGTGAGTTTATAATTCCTCTTCAACAGGGTAGGCATCCAGAGGTAAATAATCTGAGTTTGTCAATACTGAACAGCGCTGAGTTTCAGAAAAAGGTGAGAGATAAAGTTAGACAAACTTTTGGTTCAGACGTTGATTTATTATATTTCAAAACTGGTATAGATAAGAAATATTTCAAAGCTATAGATAACAAAACAGGAAGCATTGTTCTTACAACAGAGCAAAGAGAAAGAAAGCTTGCAGAAGAGATTTTGAAGACTGCTATTGAGGAGTTCAGGACAGAGCTTGACAAAGTCTCTCTTACCTATTCAGAAATTCTCACTCCACAGAAGGTAAAGACTGATAAAAGTAAAAATTTCGTTCTTTATATTGTAGAAAATCCTTATTCCTCAGATGTTCCTGTGAAGCCTAAAAGGATGTTGATTATTGCTGTGGCTGCTATAACATCACTTTTTGCAGGAATTTTTCTTGTCTTTTTAGTTGAGTGGTGGAGTAAGGCAAAAAAAGAAAGATTCCTCTCGCTCAGTGATGAGGCTCGGAATGATAAAAAGAGAGGCTCAGATAAGTTGGAGGATATATAAATTTTATAAGTCTTTTCCTACAATTACAACAATATATGCCTGTGTATTAAGAATCTTTTCTGCTACTGTTTTTATGTCTTGTTTTGTTACTTTTTCAATATATTCTGGATATTTTGATATGTAATCATCTCCGAGGCCATAAAAATCAATAACAGGTAGAAATTCACTGATTTTTTTCATTGTGTCAATTCTTAATGGAAAACTTCCAGTAAGAAAAGCTTTTGCCTCTTTGAGTTCTTCTGTGGTCACTTCTTTTTCCTTCATTTTTTTAAGTTCTTCAACAATTAATTTTATAACATTCTGAGTATTTTCAGATTTTGTCTTTACCTCTACATAAAAAGCTCCTGGCATTAAATAAGGCGAAAAAGTGCTATACACTGAATAAGCAAGTCCACGGTTTTCTCTTATTTGTTTTGCAAGCCTTGATGTGAGACCCCCTCCTCCAACAATGTAGTTCATCACGCTTAAGGCATAGAAATCAGGATCATTTCTTGAAATTCCTTCAAATCCAAGAATTATCGTTGATTGAGTTAAATCTGGTCTTTTTATAAAAATTTTTACTGGCTCTTTTCTTTTTATAAAGATGGGTGGATTTAACTGCCTGCTGTAGTAGTGCCCATTTTGCCATCGACCAATGGGTTCAATAAGCTTTTTTAATTCTTCTTCCTCTATATCTCCAACAACTGAAAAAATCATTCCCTGTGGATTATAAAACTTTTCATAAAAATTCATTAAATCCTGTCTTGTAATGTTTTTGAGCTGTTCAGGTTCACCTTCCACTGGTCTTCCATATGGATGTTTATTAAAAAGCTGGTTAATAAAAGTTTTGTAGGCTATGTAGGAAGGGTCTTCTTCCATCTGCTTTAATGATTTCTCTACTCTGGTAAGTTCTTTTTTTAGCTCCTCTTCAGGAAATACAGGATTCATCAGGACATCAAAAAATAAATTTAAAGCTTCTTTTAAATGCCTTTTTGTTGTTGCAAGAGTGAGCATTGTATAGTCGTGGGTGATTTTTTTATCAATGGAGATTGCCAGGAAATCAATTTTGTCTTCAATCTGCCGTGCAGTCATTGTTTTTGTCCCATGAGTAAGTAAGTGTGCTGTGAGATAGGCAACTGAAGGCTTAGACTCATCCAGTGCAGATGCTGGAATTAAAACAGATACATAAACAATGGGAATGCTATCCCTGTAAAGATATTTAATTTTTGCTCCGTTTTCAAGCTTAAAGGTTTTAAAATCCATACGAGTAGCTCCTTGAGTAGAGTTTAGAGATAAAATAAAAATGATAAAAAAAATTATTAAAAAATTTTTCATTCTGGTAGAAGCACTCCTACAGTGAGATTGTCAAAGTTAAAATACTTTTTTGCTACTTCCTGAACATCCTTTGCTGTGACTTTCATTATATCTTCCTTATATTTTTCAATGAGTCTCCAATTTCCAAGAACTTCAAACTTACCAAGATAAAGGGCATGCCCGAAAACAGAATCCTGACTGAAAAGAAAGGAAGCTTCAACTTGATTTTTTGCTTTTTCAATCTCTGTATCTGTAGGGGGTTCATTTTTTATTTTTTCAATCTCTTCTTTTATAATTTTTTCAACTTCTTCCACTTTATCAGGAGTTTTCACAGAAGCCAAAATGAAAAATAAAAATCCGTCTCTGCTTAATGGTGAATTACTACTTGAGACATCCACTGCTAATGATTTTTCTGTAACAAGGGTTCTGTAAAGTCTTGAACTTTTTCCTTCTCCAATTATACTACTTAATATTTCAAGACTGAGACTGTCTTTATCGGGATAAGCAGGAACTTTATAGCTCAGAACAAGCACTGGAAGATGTGTCTGCCTTTTTAGTATAACTCTTTTTTGTCCATATTGTTTGGGTTCATGGAAAAATTTTTTTGGAGGCTTACAAGAAGGAATTTTTTCAAATTTTTCTCTGATTTTTTCCTTTAGTTCATCAATTTTTATATCTCCTGCAACAATTATAAAGGCATTACCTGGACAGTAGTATTTATTGTAGTAGTTTTTTAAATCTTCAAGAGTTATTGATTCAATATCTTCAGTCCAGCCAATTACAGGCTTACGATAAGGATGTTCTTTGAATGCCAGGCTGATAACTTCTTCAATTATAAGACTTTCAGGATCATCTTCATATCGCTGTCTTCTTTCTTCAAGAACAATCTTTTTTTCAAGTTCAAAGTCTTCAGAATTAAAGAGCAGATTTGCCATTCTGTCAGATTCAAGATCAATTGAAGTTTGTAACTTTGAAGGAGAAAGCTTTTGAAAATAAACAGTGTAATCTTTTGTTGTAAAAGCATTGTCAATGCCACCTTGAGACTGAATTATTTTTGAAAAAACATTTCCAGGATAGTTTTTGCTTCCTCTAAACATCATGTGCTCAAGAAGATGACTTATTCCTGACTTGCCTTCAGGCTCATCAATGGCTCCAACTTTATACCACACTTGAAAAGTTGCCAGAGGCGCTGAATGATCTTCAATAAATATCAATTTAAGTCCGTTTTTTAAGACTTCTTCTTTAACTTCAGAGAATCCCATAAGTGGAAATATTAAAACAAAGATTAAGGATATTACAAGATATTTCATTTTATTCCAAATTTTTCTGCAATTTCTTTAATTGTCTCCTTTAAAGGACCAAGATCAGAGGATTTGACAACATAGGCATCTGATGCCCATATTGAAAAATCATCTCTGTAATCATAGGCAGTTAGCATTATTACAGGAATATTAGGATTTTTCTGTTTAAGCTGTCTTAAAACCTGAATTCCATCAATATCAGGCATCATTATATCAAGAGTTACCATATCTGGTTTTTCAGATTCAAAAAGTTCAATTGCTTCACGACCAGAATTTGCTGTAATAACTTCATATCCTTCATCTTCAAGCTCAGCTTTGTAAAGCATTAATATATTTTTTTCATCGTCAACTACCAGAATTTTCATTATCTCCTCCTTGTTCTTTATGTATTGGCAAATAAACTTTAAATTTTGTTCCTTTATTGACTTCGCTTTCTACTTTAATTATACCACCATGTTCTTCAACAATTCTTTTTGAAATAGCAAGCCCAAGACCTGTGCCCGTAGTTTTTGTTGTAAAAAAGGGATCAAAAATCCTTTTTAAATTTGCCTTTTCTATGCCGCAACCAGTATCTTCAACTTCAATTATGAAATACTCCTTATCTGCATCTGCCTCTACTGGTAATTTATCTGCCTTCTGTATTTTTAAAGTTATCAATCCATCCTTTGTTGCTTCATTGGCATTTGAAATCAGATTTAAAAGCACTTCTTTCAATTTATCATAATTACCGAGCACTGTAAAATTGTTATTTATCATCAATTTAAATTCATTGTTATTGTCTTTCAGCGTAGATTCAACAAAATTGACCACATCATCCACAAGCTGCTTAATTTCAAAAGATTCCTTTGCAATTGGGTAAGGCTTTACAAAGCTCAATATTTCATTAAGAATTCTTTCAAGCCTTTTTACTTCTTCAATGATTATCTTTATATATTCCTGTGATTTTCCATCCTTCAGCTCTTTATTAAGTCTTTTAGCAAATCCGCCAATTGCAAGCAAAGGATTTCTTATTTCATGAGCAACCTTTGCTGCCATTTCTCCAAGTGCAGCCATCTTTTCCATTGATATGATTCTTTCTTTTAAGTTTCTCAGTTCTGTTATATTTTTTGCCACATTAATGGTTCCTATAAGATTACCATTTTTATCAAATATTGGAGAACTTGAAAGAAGATAAACACCATCAAGATAGTTTTCTTCAAGCTCTCCCACCTGAGATATTCCAGTTTCCATTGCTTTTCTATGAGGACATTCTTCCAGTGGATAATTAGTCTTATGAATAAGTTTAAAACATTTTTTGCCAATTACTTCATTTTCTTTTAATCCAACTGCATCAAGAAATGAGCGGTTTACTTTTTTTATTGTATAAGTTTCATCAGTGTAATAGATAAGGTCAGTTATTGAGTTAAAAATCATTTCAAGCTCTTTTTCTGCCTGCTCTACCTTGTCAAATATCCATGCATTTTCAATTGCACCTGCAACCTGATCCGCAAATCCTTTCAAAAAATTAATATCCTGTTCGGTAATTGGTTTTCTTGTATAAAGATTGTCAACCCATACTGCTCCAATAGCTTTATCCTTAGAAATAAGAGGAACAACAGCATATGCAATGCTTCCAAGTTGTTGAATTATTACAGGGTCTGCTTCTTCTTTATGAGCATCTCTAATATTAAAAACTTTTTTTTCTTTTATAGCTCTCACAATTGGTGTGTTGTCATTTAAAGAAATTGAAATGTTTTTACAGAGTCTTTCAAGAAAGCTATCCTCTTCAAACTCTTTCGTGCTTAATTCATCAAGAACCTCAAAAAGAGTTTTCTTTTCTCTTGACATACTTGACCATATATGCCAGGCTTCTTCATAGCTTGAAGGACCTACTGCCATAACTCCTCGGAGAGTATTGCTTTCTTCATCAACAAGAAATAGCACTGCTCTATTAAAACCGAGTCCTTCACCCATTGTAATTACTGTAAGTATCATTCTTAAAAGTTTATTCAGTTCTAAAGTGCTTCTTACAGCAGAACTTATAAATAAAATTTTCGTAAGCTCTTCATTTCTTCTGATGAGATCCCTTTCAAGCTTTTTCTTTTCTGTAATATCTCTTATTATTCTGCTGACTCCTACTATTTCTCCCCTTGAATTCTTTATCGGAGACATGGTAAGACTTACTTCTATAATTTTATTTTCCTTTGTTATCATGACTGTTTCTATATCTTTTAATGTCTCATCCTGTTTAACTCTTTCAAAATATATTTTTTCCATCTCATGTAGGAAGTCAGGGATAACAGCCAAAGGTTTTCCAATAACTTCCTCCTTTGTGTAACCAAAAATATTTTCTGCACCTTTATTCCATGCAGTCACTATGTTGTTTAAATCAGTGGCTATTATTGCATCAGCAGAACTCTGAATCAGGCTTTCAAGATAACTTTTAAGCTCCTCTATCTGAGCCATTACCTTTATATTTTGTATTTCTCTTTCTTTAAGTTCCCTGAACTTTAGGGATTTAAGAATAATTAATGAAGCTATTGCTGAGAAAAGCTCTCCAACTTCAATGTCTTCTTGTGTAAACTCTCCAAAGCCTTCTTCTGAATCAAGTTTATTGTAAACAAAAATTGTTCCAATATTTTCCTGTTGCATTTTTAATGGAATGCATATTGCTGAGTAAGCAGGTATATCAAGCTCGTATTTTTCAAGTTCAGATTTATTAAATTTTTTAACCTTACCTTCATTTAAAACTTTTCCACATACTCCTTCATCAGATTTAATAACAGTTTTATCGGAATTAATGTTGTAAGTGGCAGTGACGTATAAATATCCATTTCTAATCAGTCTTACGATACCTGCCTGAGCATTCATAAGCTGACAAACGTAATAAATAAGTCTTTCAAGAAGGATTTCAATATCTTCGTATACTTCAAGAAGTTTTATAAGCTCAAATAATGCCTGTCTTTCCTTCATTTATTAATCCTCTATAGAGTTCTATATATTTTTTACATGAATTGCTCCAGGAAAAATCTCTTTTCATGGCTTCATAAATCATATTGAGAAATCTGTTTTTGTTT
Source organism: Thermodesulfovibrio sp. (assembly GCF_049969575.1). NCBI lineage: Bacteria > Pseudomonadati > Nitrospirota > Thermodesulfovibrionia > Thermodesulfovibrionales > Thermodesulfovibrionaceae > Thermodesulfovibrio > Thermodesulfovibrio sp. The sequence continues at coordinate 118,490 of NZ_JBMFOO010000001.1, forward strand.
TTATATATTTCAATAAATCGCTCGATTGCTTCTGTTAAAGCAGCACTCGTGTATTCATCAAAGAGGAAACCTGTTACCCTATCTTCCACCGTGTCTGAAAGTCCACCAGTGCGTCTACATATTGGAGGTGTGCCATATCTCATAGCAATAAGTTGACTTAAACCACAGGGTTCGTATCTTGACGGAACGAGCAAACCGTCTGCACCAGCATATATTTTATGTGCTAAAGCTTCATCAAATCCGACAAAAGCATAAATTTTTGAAGGAAAGTTTTTTTGAAGTTCTCTTATTTTGTTTTCATAATAGGCTTCGCCTGTTCCTTCAAATACAAAACTTACTTCCTTCTGAACTAAAGCTGGTATTGCCTGAGCAATTATATCAATGCCTTTTTGATAAGCAAATCTTCCTATAAATGCAATTAAAGGAGATTCTGAGGAACATTTTATTCCAGCGAGGTTTATTAAATCTTCTTTGTTTTTCTGTTTGTTTTTAATATTATTTACTCCATAGTTTTGAACAATAAATGGATCCGTTTCAGGATTCCATATTTTGTAGTCAATCCCATTTATAATGCCAACAAGGCTTTCTTTTCTTTTCCTTAAGACTCCGTCAAGCCCTGCTCCGTATTCAGGAGTCAGGATCTCTTTTGCATATGTAGGACTAACAGTGGTAATTATATCTGCATTGAAAAGTCCTACTTTAAGAAAATTTATCATACCATAAAATTCAAATCCATCTATATGAAACATCTCCTGCCCAAAGCCTGTTATCTCAAGTTTTTCACGGGGGAATATGCCCTGATACCCAAGATTATGAATGGTTAATATGGTTTTTGTTCTTTCAAAGCAACTACATTCTTTATAAAATGTTTTCAGATAAAGAGGAACCAGAGCTGTATGCCAGTCATGACAGTGAATAACATCAAATTTTAAATTCATAATTTTACAAATTTCAAGAACTGCTCTGCAAAAAAATACAAATCTTTCAGCATTGTCAAGATACTCACCATGAGTTGTTCCATAAAGTTCTTCTCTGTCAAAAAAATCATTATGCTCAATAAAGAACAGATTTCCTTGCGTTGAAGCTTCAATTTTTAAATTTTCTTCCTCATCAAAACAGACCCTTGCAGTTCTCAGAGCACCAAAACGAGTATTTGCACCCACTGACACTCCATAAACTATTCCTGCATTTACTGTAGATGAGGGAAAATTCTGTTTAGTTGTTCTGTAAAAGGGAAGAAAAAGTGTTGTATCAATGCCAGCTTTAATAAATTCTTTAAAAAGAGCACCTACAACATCACCAAGACCTCCAGTTTTTGAAAAAGGATAAGCTTCTGCAGAGACAAGTGCTATTTTCATACTGTAGCCTCCCTCATAAATTGAGCAGCTTCTTCAGGAGAAGTTGGATTTATAAAAAATCCAGAACCCCATTCAAATCCAGCAGTTTTTGTAAGCTTTGGTATGATTTCAATATGCCAGTGATAGTATTCATTTATCTCATCTTGGAAAGGAGATGTGTGAAGAACATAGTTATAGGGAGGAGTTTCAAGTACAGCGTCAAGTTTTTTAAGTGTTGTCTGGAGGGCATCTGCAAGAAGACTGAAGCTTTTTTCTCTTGGTTCAAAACGAGATTCATGTCTTTTTGGTAGAATCCATGTTTCAAAAGGCTCTCTTGGTGCAAAGGGAGAAAGCACTATATAAGCATCATTTTGATAGATTATTCTTTTTTCAAACTCAAGCTCCTGAGCTATTATATCGCAAAATATGCATCTGTCTCTTAATTCAAAGTATCTTTGGGCTGAAGTCATCTCATCTTTTACAAGCTGAGGAACAATGGGAAGAGCAATTAACTGGCTATGGGTGTGCTCAATTGAGGCTCCTGCTGCTTCACCTTCATTTTTAAAGACCAGAACATATTTAAAGCGAATGTCTTTTTTAAGATCAGTAATCCTGAAATAATATGCCCACAAAACATCCTCAACTGCTTTAATTGGCATTGTAGAGAGTGAAGCAAGATGATCAGGTGTTTCAATAATTACCTCATGAGCGCCAATTCCATTCATTTTATCATAAATTCCTTCTCCTCTTTTATTGAGGTCTCCATGAATCTGCAAAGCTGGAAATTTATTTGGAACAACCCTCAGTGTCCAGCCAGGTGTGTTTGGCGCAGTATTTGGAGGTCTAAAAGCAATAATTTCATTTGGCGCAGTATGTTCATTTCCCGGGCAAAAGGGGCAGAATCCCTTTATTTTTCTTTTTTGACTTACAGGAGCAAAATCTGAAGGTCTTTTACCTCTTTCAACAGCTATAATAACCCATCGTCCAGATATAGGATCTCTTCTGAGTTCTGACATAGATTCCTCCATTGAAAAAGTTTCTGGATAATGTCACAAAAGTGCTTTTCATTTTGTATAATTATACCATTGTGGCAAGACTTTTTCATTATAGAGTTGTAAATGATGCCTTTGGAGACCCTTGTGTTTTTGTAAGGCTTCTTAGGGAAAGGAGAGCTTTGCTTTTTGATGTAGGAGACATAAGAAAAATTCCCTTTAATGAAATACTTAAAGTAAGCGATATTTTTGTAACTCATACGCATATTGATCATTTTATAGGATTTGATCAGGTTATAAGAGCTGTTTTAAGAAGAGCTGAACCCTTGAGAGTTTACGGACCTGACAATATTATAGATTGTGTTTATGGAAAACTCAGGGGGTATACCTGGAATCTCGTTTCAGATTATCCATTATCAATTGAGGTTTTTGCAATTACAAAAAAAAAGATAAAAAGAGCAAGATTTTGTGCTAAAAATAAATTTAAAATTGAAAAATTACCAACTCTGCCAAGACAGCAGTGGATTATTGAAGACCCCCTTTTTAAAGTTAAAGCAGAAGTTTTATCTCATGGAATACCTGTAATTGCCTATTCGATTGAAGAGGATTTTCACATAAATATTAAAAAAGTAGAGCTTGAGAAAAAAGGCTTTGTAGTAGGTCCCTGGCTTGGACAGCTTAAAAAATTAATTAAACTTTATTATGACTATGATCCTCAAAAAATGCTTAAACCTAAACAGTTTTCAGTGAAAATCAATACTTCAAAGGGAGAATTTTTAGTGGAAGAGCTTTTTGATATTTTAAACATCTCAAAGGGAGAAAAAATCTCTTATGTTATGGATGTAGCTCCAGTAGAAGAAAACATAAAAAAAATAATAGATTTTGTAAAAGGCTCGGATGTTCTATTTTGTGAAGCCTATTTTTTAAGTAAAGACATGGAGAGAGCAATTGAAAGAAATCATCTGACTGCTGCTTTAGCTGGTAAAATTGCAAAAGAAGCAGAAGTTAAGGAGCTTATAATCCTCCACATTTCCCCAAAATATATTAACAATCCAGAGGAAGTTTACAGAGAGGTGGAATTATCAAGGTTTCAAGGTTTACGGTAAGATTAATTATATCTTCCTTAGTTTTCTTTGCCTCTTTAACTCAGTTAATCAGTGCTTTTTTTCTTTATAAAAATGCAGAACGCGCTACAGAGCAATCTCTTCAGATGCAGGCAATAGGAATTACAATCACTCTTAACAGTGTTCTCCAGGCTTCTGATATTGACCAAATTAAAAAACATGGTAGTACAATCTTTTCAGAAATCTTACTGGATGAGAGATGGGAAGGGGTTGCCTTTATAGCTCTTTATAATAAAAAAGGAAATGTGGTATTCCATTCTAATCCTGCCCTGATAGGGAAAAAAATTCAGGAAGTAATTGCAATTTTTCAGGAGAAAACTCCCTATTATCATTATCTTGTTCTGGGCACAGGAGAAAAAGTTTTTATATCAGATACAAAAATAATTCTCCATGGGCTACCCTATCTTTTAAGAGTTGCTTTACATAAATATCCAGCTGAGGCTATTTTAAGAAATACAAAAATACATATACTTTTTATGGCTTTTACAGTAGGATTCCTTATTCTGGCAGGTTTTTTTACAACAATACTTTTAAGTAAAATAGAAAAAATGCAGATTAAAATGAGGGAGCTTGAAAATCTTTCAATGCTTTCACGAGTTTTAGCCCATGAAATAAGAAATCCCCTTGGAAGCATAAAGGGATTTGCCCAGTATCTTATGAAAAAGATTTCAGAGGCTTCTTTAAAAGAGTATCTTGAAATAATTGTAAAGGAGAGTTTGAGACTTGAAAGACTTACTGAAGAGCTATCACAGTATGCAAATCCTCAAAACATTAACATCCAGATGGTTAATCTCAAAGAATTAATTCATGACACAGTTTTACCTTTTATAGTTGAACACAGGGAAATATTTTTTGATTTAGACTTAGATGAAATCTACCTGAACACAGACAGTGATAAAATGACACAGATTATAAGTAATATTCTTCAGAACTCTGTTTTTGCCGTATCAGAAACAGAGGATAAAAGAATTAATATAAAAGCAAAAAAGATCAATGGTAAAATAAAAATTGAAATATCCGATACAGGAACTGGAATGGATGAAGAGACTTTAAAAAAAGCGCAAGAGCCTTTTTTTACGACAAAGCCAAAAGGCACAGGATTGGGTCTTGCAATAGTAAACCGTCTGTGTGAGATTTTAAAGATTAATCTGGAAATTAAAAGCAAAAAAGGACAGGGAACAAAGGTATGTCTGACAGTGCCAGAATCGTTATAGTTGAAGATGATCCCTCCTTTGCCTCTTTCCTTAAAACAATTCTTGAAGAAGAAGGATACACTGTAAAGGTGTTTAATGACCCTCAGATTGCCTTAAAAAATATCAGGAATTTTTCTCCCCATCTTATAATTACAGATTTAAAGATGCCGAAAATGGATGGTATTGAATTTATTGAAAAGGCAGAAGATGTTGTAAATACAGAATTTATTGTAATAACAGCTTATGGCACAATCCCTACTGCAGTAGAAGCAATAAAAAAGGGCGCAATTGATTATATCACAAAGCCTCTTTCATCTCCTGAAGAATTTTTAAAACGCATAGAAAAAGTTTTAAAGAAAGGACATTACAGTGAAGAACTTGAGCTACCTCCATATGAGATCCTATTTGCAGGAATTGAAGAGGTCTATCAGATGGTTAAAGAAGTGGCAAAGACAGATACAACAGTAATTCTCTATGGTGAAACAGGAACAGGTAAAACAGCTATTGCAAAAGCAATTCACATTATGAGCGGCAAGAAAGGCGCTTTTGTTGAGATAAATTGTGCTTCAATTCCTGAAACATTGATAGAAAGTGAACTTTTTGGTTATGAAAAAGGTGCTTTCTCAGGAGCAATAAAACAAAAATCAGGTAAAATTGAGCTTGCCCAGAATGGAACTCTATTTCTTGATGAAATAGGAGAATTAACTCCATCAATTCAGGCAAAATTTTTAAAAGTGCTGCAGGACAAAAGTTTTGAAAGAATTGGAGGGCTACAGACTCTTAAAACAAATGCAAGATTTATCACTGCAACAAACAGAGACTTAAAACAGCTTGTAAAAGATGGAAAATTCAGGGAAGATTTATATTTCAGGCTCAATGTCTTTCCAATTACCATTCCTCCTTTAAGAGAAAGAAGACAGCATATAACTAAAATTGCTGATTATCTTATAGAAAGGATTTCTAAAAAGCTTGAAAAAGAGATAAAAAAATTGAGCAAAAAATCTGTAGAAACCATTAAGAATTACTCTTTTCCAGGAAACATAAGAGAGCTTGAGAACATTCTTGAAAGGGCAATAATCCTGTCAAAAACAGAGGAGATTGAGATAAAAATTGAAAAAGAGGAAGAATTGGATGAGAATAATATTAAAAGTCTTGAAAAAAAAGCAATAATAGAAGCATTGAAAAAAACTGGCAGCAATAAAAAACTGGCAGCTCAGTTACTTGGTATTTCTTTAAGAACTCTTTACAATAAAATTAAAGAATTCGGATTGGAGTAGTTTTTTCCCTGGTGAGTTCTTCTAATGTAACATTGAATCCTTCTTTCTTAAGTTCAGAGAAGATTTTTCTTCTTATAAACTTTGGTAAAGCTTCTGGAGCAAACACGCCCTGCTCAAGGGACTGAATTTTCTTTATAAATTTTGCCATAATTCCCGCTACTAAAGCAGTGGGATAAGAGACATGAGTAGAGCCAGGAGCAATTTTTATAAGTTCCCTAATGGATGGAAATATTAAGTAACCTCTTAATGTTTTTCTTTTTCCCTGTAGTTTTCCTGAGCATTCTACAACAATGCCAAAGGTTGCCTCTTCAAGCACTCCTTCTTTCACTTTTTGAATTATTTCTCTAATTGAAGCAACTCTTTTCGTGATTTTCAAAAGAATTTCATATGGCGAAACTCTCCCTCCATTAATTTTCAATGGATTGTCACTTAAAAGCCCCATATTATAAAGAGCCATTAGAAACTCTATATCAGAGCCTGCAGATTTAAGATTTCCTGATTTTACTTTGAGAAATCGTGGTAAAGTGGAGATTTCATCTCCGTAAACAAGATAGGCTTTTCTTTTACCAATGGGCTCTGGATAATTATAATACTCAGGCTCACCAAAGGGTTCTCTAAGATTAAATTTCCCTTTTTCATAAACAAGTGGAGGTGACAAAATATCACTGAAAAGCACTTTAGGAGACCATGACCATATTGTTCCAGGTGGTTTTTGATCTTCAAAAATTCTAATTTTAATTGTATCCACACTGTCAAATTTTGAAGCAAGCTCACCGGCAATCAGGTTTGTCAAACCAGGACTTATACCTGTATTTATTAATCCAACGATTCCTTTTTGTTTAAAATCCTGAGAATATTCAAGCTGTTCAGGATTCATAAGGTCTTCAAGATTTGAAGCAAGATCCTGATAGTTAACAGCATATTTTAATGCAATCTCTATTATTTTTCTGTTAATTGCTGGTGTTGCAGAATTTATTACTAAATCAGTATCCCTGATCAATTTTTCTAAGGAAGGACTATCATTTACTGAAACTCTGTGTAAAGTTATTTTTTTCTTAGTGTTTGCAAATTCTTTGAGCTTTCTGAGATTTCTAATACTTTTATCAGCGCATTTTATTGTAAAATCTGTTTTTTCAAGAAAATACCTGCAAAGAAAAAATCCAACTGCTCCAATACCAATTACAGCAATCTTCATAAATCCTAATTACTCCTCTTTCCATCCATACTTTCCTATTAATGGAACAAAGGCTACAGGAATCAGATAATGCCTTTCAAGTTTACTGTCTTTTTTTATTGCTTTAAGCATATACTGAGAGTATCGTTCACCAACAGGAGCAACAATAATTCCACCTTCTTTTAATTGCGCAACGAGCGGTTCAGGTATATCTGGAGTGGCTGCAGTTATTATTATTCTATCAAATGGAGCTTCTTCTGGAATCCCTTCTGTGCCATCTTTTATATAAACTTTAATATTTTTAATCCCCAATTTTTCAAATCTTTGTTTTGCTTCATCTGCCAGTGGCTTGATTCTTTCGATTGTATGAACTTCTTTTACAAGTTCTGCAAGAATTGCAGCCTGATACCCAGAGCCTGTACCTATTTCAAGAACCTTTTCATCTCCTTTAAGCTCCAGCAATTCTGTCATCAAAGCAACTATGTAAGGTTGAGAAATTGTCTGGCCATAACCAATTGGAAGAGCTCTGTCATCATAGGCACTGTCAATGCTATCTTCTGGTACAAAAAGATGTCTCGGAATTTTTTTCATTACCTCAATAACCCGTTTATCTTTGATGCCTCTTTCAATGATCTGAGTTTCAACCATCCATTCTCTTAAGTGTTTAAATTTATCCATTTTTCATTATAACATTTAAGTCCGTTTCAATATCTCCCTTGCTACAAGAATACCTGATACCGAAGCTTGAATCAAGCCCCTGCTGATTCCTGCTCCATCTCCTGCAGCAAAAAGATTATCTATTTCTGTTTCAAGACTTTCAGTTAGTTTAAGCCTCATACTGTAAAGTTTAATCTCTACTCCATAAAGAAGCGTATGATTTGAATTTATACCTGGCATAACTTTATCAAGGGCTTCAAGCATTTCAAGAATATTTATAAGATAACGATAGGGCAAAACAAAACTGAGGTCTCCTGGTGTAACATCCTTAAGTGTGGGTTGAACCGGGTTCTTGAGAATTCTTTCAGATGTTGATCTTCTTCCTTTTTTAAGATCACCAAGCCTTTGAATTAAAACTCCATGACCAAGATAATTTGCAAGCCTGGCAATGCTCTGCCCATAAAGAATTGGCTCACGAAAGGGTTCTGTGAAGTATGTGCTTGAAAGAATCGCAAAGTTGGTATTGTCTGTTTTTTTATTAGCATAACTGTGACCATTTACAGTCCATATTCCATTTATGTTTTCTCTGACAACTTCGCCATAGGGATTTACACAGAATGTTCTTACCATATCATCAAAAGTTTTTGAATAATAAATAAACTTTGGTTCATAACAGACTCTGGTAAATTCATCGCAAACTGAAGCAGGAACTTCAACTCTCACACCTATATCAACAGGATTAAGCTCTGTGTTTAATTTTAGCCTTTTTGCTTCCTCATTTAACCAGCTACTTCCTGCTCTTCCAGGTGCAACAACAATGTATTTTGCATAGAATTTTCTTTTATCTTTAAGTTCAATTCCTGATGCTTTAGTTCTGTTTACAATGATTTTGAATGCTTCAGAATCAAAGATTATATCAGCCTTTTTTGAAAGCTCCTCTTTTATTGCTTTAAGAATCTCAGCACATCTTTCAGTTCCAATATGTCTTATTTTTGATGGAATAAAGAGAAGTCCGCTTTTTGCTGCTTGAGCTTTGATTTTTTCAGCTACCTCAGGTTCTGGTTCATAGAGTTTTTCTGGAGCACCGTATTTAAGATAGATTTTATCAACATAATCAATAAGTTCAACGAGGCTGTCTCTATCTATGTATTTATCTAAAAATCCACCAATTTGAGGAGAAAGATTAAGCTTTCCATCGCTAAAAGCTCCTGCACCTCCCCATCCACTTAAAATATCGCATACTGCACAGTGAGCACACTTTCCTGTTTGCTCCATCGGACATTTTCTTTTTTCAATATCCTTTCCCTTTTCAATAAGTAAAACTTTTAATGAGGAATTATTAATTATCTCTAAGGCTGTAAAAATACCAGCAGGTCCTGCACCAACAATAATTACATCATACTTATTCTTCAATGCCATGTCTTTTTAAATAATCCAATGCCTGATAATTTGTTAAATCAATATGAAGCGGAGTAACTGATACATATCCTTCCATTATTGCCTGAATATCTGTTCCTTCCATTTTCTGCCATGATACAATTCCGCCTCCAATCCAATACTGTTTTTCTCCCCAGGGAGAGAAAATTTCATGAATTGAGTTTTCATAGGAACGTTTACCCTGCTTTGTTATTTTTATTCCATTGATTTCCTGTAAAGGTTTATTGGGCAGGTTAATATTTAAAAGAGTATCATGAGGAAGCCCCTTTTCAAGTATGAATTTTGCTATTTTTAATGCGTAATAACATGCTGTTTCATATCTGAAAGGTCTTTCTCCAACTATAGATATTGCAAAGGAGGGAACTCCAAGAATTGTCCCTTCAATAGCAGCTGAAACAGTTCCTGAGTATGTTATGTCCTCGCCAAGATTAGCTCCTTTGTTTATGCCTGACACAATTAAATCAGGTGCACGGGGCAAAAGTTTTTTCACTCCAACAACAACACAGTCAGTGGGAGTGCCGTTTACACTGTAGCAGCCCTCTCTTATTAAATCCACTTTAAGGGGTCTGTGCATTGTAAGAGCATGACTTACAGCAGAGCGATCTCTGTCTGGTGCAACAATGTATACTTCACCAAGTTCCTTTAAATATTCTGCCAGAGTTTGAATCCCTTTTGAGAAAAAACCATCATCGTTTGTTACAAGAATGAGCGGCATTATTTACTCCTTAGGGTAATATAATCAGCGATCATAAAAAGCCTTTTTCTGGCTTCAGAGTCTGGAAACACCTGAAGAGCCTTTTTTGCTTTATCTATGTACTGCCTCACTATTTCCATAGATGATTCTATGCAGTTGTATTGTTTTAGATAATTTAAAATTTTTAAAAGGTTTTCTTCTGAAAAATTGTCAGATTTTATAATGCCTACAATTTCTTCCTTTTCTTGAGCTTTTTTCATTAATTCAATAAGAGGAAGAGTAATTTTACCTTCCATTAAATCCTTGCCAAGTTTTTTGCCAAGTTCTGACTCCTGTGCTACATAATCAAGAATATCATCTACCATCTGAAACGCTATGCCTATATTATGTCCGAACTCAGTTAAAGCCTGAAGCTTTTCCTGTGGAAGTTCTCCTAAAATTCCTGCAATCCTGCACGCAGCTCTAATTAATCCTGCAGTTTTTCCTGTTATTATTTTTATATATTCATCAAAAGTTATTGTTGGATCTCCTGCTTTCATAAGCTGAAGAATTTCTCCTTCAGCCATCTGAGATGTTGCCAGAGATAAAGCTTCCATTATCGGAAGACTTTCCTGTGCTACTGATATATGCAATGCCTTTGCATAAAGATAATCACCAAGTAGCACTGTAACCTGATTTCCCCATATTTTATTAGCGGAAACTTTGCCTCTTCTCAGGTCTGCTTCATCAACCACATCATCATGAAGAAGACTTGCAGTGTGAAGTGCCTCAATTACTGCAGCCAGGATAACCCTTTTGTATTCCCTGTAACCAACAAGGTCTGCACTTGAAAGCAAAAACAATGGACGAAGTCTTTTTCCACCAGAGTTTACAATATATGCTCCTATTGTAGGAATTAAAGTAGCCTCTGACTGAAAAATGTTTATAAGCTCTCTTTCTACCTGTTTAAGTTCATTTTCGTATTGTTTGAATATATTCTGAAAATTCATAAGTTAAATCTCAGTTGATCTGGTTTAAAAATCCCTTTTTCAGTAATAATTGCTGTTATGTAATCAGCAGGTGTTACATCAAAAGCAAGATTTATTACTTTAATTCCTTCTGGAGCAACTCTCACTCCTTTAATAGTTGTTACTTCTTCCGGGGCTCTTTGTTCAATTGGAATCATATCTCCGGAAGGTATACTTAAGTCAATGCTTGAGGAAGGAGCTGCTACATAAAAAGGAACATTGTTTTCCCTGCAAAGAACAGCTAAGGAATATGTGCCGATTTTATTTGCTACATCACCGTTCCTTACAGTTCTATCTGTGCCAACAATTGCAAAATCAATCATACCTTTTCTTAGTAAAGCGCCAGCTGTGTTGTCACATATTAAGGTTACATCTATTCCAGCCTTCATGAGTTCAAAAGCTGTAATACGAGCGCCCTGAAGCACAGGTCTTGTTTCACAGGCAATTACTTTAAATTTTATTCCATTTTCCTTTGCAAGATACATTGGTGCAGTTGCTGTTCCGTATCCACCTGTTGCCAGTGCTCCGGCATTACAGTATGTTATAACAGTGCATCCTTCTTTAAAAAGATGTAAGGCATTTTCACCTATGCGTTTGTTTGTCTGTATATCTTCTTCATGAATTTTTAAAGCCTCATTTATTATTAAATCTTTGAGTTCAGAGACAGATAAAGAGGCATTTTTCTCTATCAGATTTTTAATTCTGTCAACAGCCCATTTTATATTTACAGCAGTTGGTCTTGTATTTATAACCCTTTGAAAAACAGGATTTAAATCTGAAAGAAATTTTTTAGCAGAAGATGACTTTAAACCGATAGAAGCGACTGCCACAGCATAAGCAGCAGCAATTCCTATTGCAGGAGCACCTCTTATTGAGAGATTTTCAATTGCCTGAGCTATTTCTTCATAATGCGTGCATTTTATGTATTCAATTTTTTCTGGCAAAAGCCTCTGGTCAAGTATATAGACAGCACCATTTTCCCATCTTATAGACTGAAGCATAGGCATATTATAACAATTTTTGCCAGGCTAAATCTTTTTCCCAAATGATATAATTAAAAAACAGGGAGAATTTCAATGAGTTCATCTAAGGCTCAAAATGCAGCTTATTTAAATTTATCAGATAAAGAGTTTAATCAAAAGATTGAAAAAGCATTTGAAATTCTGAAAAATTGCGCTCTCTGCCCGAGAAATTGCCATGTTGACAGAATCTCGGGTAAAAAAGGAGCATGTAAAGTTCTTATAAAACCCTATGTTTCAAGCTGGGGACCGCATTTTGGAGAAGAAGCTCCTTTGGTTGGAAGATACGGTTCAGGAACCATATTTTTCGGTTTTTGTAATCTCAGCTGTGTATATTGTCAGAACTGGACAATAAGCCATCTTGGAGAAGGTGAAGAAATCTCCTGTGATGAGCTTGCTCAAGTTATGATTTTTCTTCAAAATTCAGGCTGTCACAATATAAATCTTGTAACACCAACTCATCAGGTTCCTCAAATTATTAAATCAATTTACATTGCCCGTGAACAGGGACTCAGAATTCCGATTGTTTATAACTCGGGTGGTTATGAAGCAATTGAAACATTAAGAATTCTTGATGGAATCATTGATATTTATATGCCTGATTTTAAATATGCTGATAATGCTCTGGCTGAAAAGTATTCAAAGGTTAAAAATTACACTGAGTTCGCAAAAAAAGCTTTGAAGGAGATGCACAGGCAGGTTGGAGATCTGATTATAAATGCAGAAGGAATTGCAGTTAGAGGACTTCTTGTAAGACATCTTGTTTTACCAAACAACATTGCAGGAACTGAAGAGGTAGTGAAATTTATTGCTGAGGAAATCTCAAAAGATACATACATAAACATTATGGATCAATACAGGCCCTGCTGGCAGACAGATAAGTATCCTGAATTAAACAGAACAATAACGCACAAGGAGTTTGAAGACGCTGTGAATATTGCTTTAAAATACGGACTAACAAGAATTGACTGCCTTATTTATTCAAAGAGATATTACCGCTGGCTCTAAACTATCAAGATCAAGGACCACAACAGTTGCCTTTCCATAAAGCCAGCCACAGGCCTCCCCAGGATTTATGATCAAAGTATTGTTTACTCTGCGAATATCAACTTCATGCATGTGTCCATAAACGATTAGATTAAATCTACCTGATTGAGCAAGTGCTTCAATTGTCTGAGGTTCATGCATCAATGCAATTTTTTTACCTTCAATTTCTAATTCTCTTATTTGTGGTTGGATTCTTTCTCCATACATTTTCTTTAAAAGAACTTTATCTCCATCATTATTTCCAAAAACTCCGTAAAACTCACCTTCAAAGTCTTTAAAAACTCTCCATGTAAAGGGAGAGACAAAATCACCTGCATGAATTATTGCTTTTACATTGTTTTCTTTAAAAATTTTCAATGCCTTTCTTATGTTTTCCATATGATCATGGGTGTCAGAGATAATTCCTATTTTCATTTCTTTCCTCCAAATTTATTAAAATTTTTCCAAAAGGTTTTTCCTGATAGGCTATGGCAATTCTGAGTTTTATTAATTCCAATAATGCAAGAAAAGTCACTATAATTTCAAGTTTTGATGAGTTATATTTAAAAAGTTCATAAAAATCTATTGATTTTTTAAATCTCAGCAAATTGAGAATCTGTTCAATTTTTTCCTCAACCTTTATGGTTTCCTTTGGAACATATATTCTCGGCTGAGGTTTATCAAGTATTTTCTTTAAAGCCTGTAAAAGGTCAAATATATTCAATTCCTCAAGAAGAAATTCCTCCTGTTTTGATGTACTTCTTGAAAAAGCCAGGGACCATACTTCATATCTTTCTTTAAGAATTTTAGAGGCTTCTTTGAAATTCTGATATTCTATTAATTTTTCTACCAGTTCTTTTCTTGGGTCTTCTTCCTCAGGTTCTTGCACTGGAAGAAGCATTTTTGACTTTATATAAATCAATGTAGCTGCCATAACAAGAAACTCTGAGGCAATTTCAAGGTCAAGCTCTTTCATAAGTTCAAGATATTCAAGATACTGCTTTGTAATTAAAGCAATCGGAATGTCATAAATGTCTATTTTATTCTGTTTAATAAGATGAAGAAGCAAATCTAAGGGACCTTCAAATACGGGTAAATTAACCTGAATCATTTTATAGTATTTTAGCACAATCTTAGCTGGCATATCTCAGTTTTTTCTTGTATAATAAATCTATGCTTGATAAAAAATATCTGCTCCCTCAGGATGCTTTAAAGCTTATACTACATAACCTTAAACCAGGATGTCTTACAGTTGAAACAATTCCAATTGAGAAAGCTTATGGAAGAGTTACAGCAGAAGACATTCTTTCTCCTGAAGATCTTCCTGGCTTTGAACGTTCTACTGTTGATGGCTTTGCTGTAAAAGCTTTTGATACCTTTGGCGCAAAAGAAAGCTCTCCTGTTTATCTCACAGTTAAAGGTGATATAGCAATGGGGGCTATCCCCCATTTTTCTCTATCAAATGGTGAAGCTGCGTCTATTGCAACTGGAGGTATGCTGCCTGAAGGAGCTGATGCTATTGTTATGATAGAGCATGTTAATGTAATATCAAATGATTTGATTGAGGTTTTAAGGGCTGTTTCTCCTGGTGAAAATGTTATATTCCGTGATGAGGATGCAAAAAAAGGAGAAGTTGTTATAAAGGCAGGACACAGGCTTAAACCTCAGGACATAGGCGCTCTTGCTGGAGTGGGAATAACAACTGTTAAGGTTTTTAAGCAACCTGTGGTTTCTATAATTCTTACAGGAGATGAAATAATTCCTCACACTGAAAAAGTTACTCCTGGAAAAGTAAGGGATGTAAACTCCTTTACCCTTGCAGGGCTGTGCTATGAAAATGGCGCTGTTCCTTTAAAAATGGGAATAGTGAGAGATGAATATGATAAGCTTAAAGAAACTGTTCAAAAAGCTTATGAAATAAGTGACATAATACTTATTACTGGTGGAACTTCTGCTGGGGTGAAGGATTTAACAGCAAAGGTTATAGATGAACTTGGCTCGCCAGGGGTGCTTTTTCATGGTGCTTCAATAAAGCCAGGAAAACCTGTTATTGGGGCAGTATGCAATGGCAAACCTGTTTTTGGACTTCCTGGTCATCCTGTAGCTGTTTATATATGTTTTGAACTATTTGTCAAACCCGTAATTCATCATATGCTTAAAGTAACAGATAAAAACTTTAAAAAAACTGTAAAGGCAAAGATTTCAAGAAATATTCATTCTCAGGCTGGGAGAGAAGATTTTATAAGGGTATATCTTGAAGAGCATAATGGTGAGATATGGGCAACTCCTTTGTTAAGTAAATCCGGACTTATAATGAGCCTTGTAAAAGCTCAGGGAATTGTTCGTATTCCCTCTGAGCTCATAGGATTGTCAGAGGGACAAGAAGTTCTCATTGAGATTATAGATTAGATGCGATAGCCCACTTTATTTGTTCTTTATAAGGAATTGGCTTTCTTCCTAAAAGAGCTTCTATTTTCAAAGCTTCAGAGTCTTCACAGATGTTGTCTTTCCACATCATTTTGTACTGCTCCTGAGCCAGTATTTTAAGAAAAAACTTTGGAAAAGGAATAAAAATAACTTTTTTTCCAAAATATGTTGCAAAGTCATGAACAATATCACGTAGTGTTACTCTTTCATCTCCGCAAAGTTCAAAGATACCGCTACTGTGGTAATCTATGGCATTAATAAAGCATTCTGCTACATCTCTTACATCTACTGGTTGAAAGTAATAATTACGAATATCAGGAAATATTAAAAATGGCAATTTTTTAAGAACTCTCCTGAGCTCTAAAAAAAGGAGCTGCTGTGGTCCGATAATAAAAGAAGGTCGAAGTATCACAAATGGGATTCCAGTTTTTATAAGTTCCTTTTCAGCTTTAAATTTTGTAATATGATATTTAGATGGAGCCTTTTCATCAGCTCCTAATGCGCTCATATGAATTATTTTTTCAATCGGGAAGTCTTTTAAAATCTCATAAAGAGTCTTTGGATACTCATAATGGACTTTTTCAAACGTAGATTTTTGAGTTTCCTTAATAATTCCAATAAGATGAATCACATATTGAGGGTTGATAATTTTCAGGATTTCTCTTAATTTTTCCTGATCTGTGAATTCATTGAGTTGATAAATTTTTATATTTTTTCCAAAGAGAGATTTTGCTTTTTCAGGATTTCTTACAATTAAATGAACATCATATTTTTTTGTTAAAGCCATGTTTACAACATGTCTTCCAACAAAACCTGTTCCGCCTGTAATTAACAGTTTTTTCATAAAAATTCAAGGAGGGCATGCGCCCTCCTTGACCTGTTTAGTTATTCAATTTTTAGCTTCACTTCTTTTTTCTTTGCTTCTTCAGTCTTGGGAATTCTTATCTCAAGCACACCATTTTCAAATTTTGCCTTTGCTTTGTCAGTTTGAACCTCAACTGGAAGTCTGAATGTTCTTGAAAAGGAGCCATAAGAGCGCTCATATCTGTAGTAGTCTTTCTTTTCCACTTTTTCTTCTTTCTTTTTCTCACCAGAGATGGTAAGATAATCATCAGTGATTTTAACTTCAATGTCCTCTTTATTTATACCTGGAAGCTCTGCCTTGACAACCAGATCATCGCCTTCCTCAAATATGTCTACTGCTGGAGAAATAAACTCAGCTTCTTCTCTTAATCTTGGCACAAATGTTCTAAACAGAGAGAAAGGCCTTCTCATAATTTCATCAAAAACACGCTCAATTTCCTCAAAAGGAGAAAGAATTGAAGGTTCAACCCTTGCTACATCCTTTGTTTCTTTTCTTGTCATGGCTTACACCTCCTTTTAAGTGATATTGACATTATCTAACTAAATATATCATTAAAACTCCACTTTTGTCAAGAGGTTTTATTAAATTATTTTATACAATTTATATCAAATTAAAATAACCTTGCCATGGCTTTTTTCCAGAACCTCACCTACTGCGGTTGCTTGAATCCCCTTTGAATTCAATTTTGCAATCAAATTATCTGCTTTACTGGAGGCTACAGAGATAAGAAGTCCTCCTGAAGTTTGAGGGTCAGAGAGAATATCAAGGGTTACAGGGTCTGTTTTGCCAGTGTCGATCAATTTTGAGCAGTAGTTAATATTTCTTCTTCCACCTGCTGGAACAATTCCTATTGAGGCAAATTCATAAACTCTTGGTAACACTGGAACTTTATCTTTCCATATTTTTATTGTTACTTTGCTTGCCCTTGCCATCTCAAGAGCATGTCCTATCAGCCCAAATCCTGTTATATCTGTGCAGGCATTGACTCCAGTTTGCATCATTGTTTCAGAAGCTTCTTTGTTAAGGAGAGTCATTGTTTTTGTAAGAAGCTCTGTTGTTTCAGGATCAAGAAGTTTTCCTTTGAGCGCTGTTGATAGAATTCCTGTGCCAATTGGTTTTGTCAAAATTAAAATATCTCCTGTTTTTGCACCTCTGTTTGTAACAAATTTTTCAGGATGAACAACTCCAGTGGCTGAAATTCCGTATTTTATTTCAGGATCTTCAACACTGTGTCCACCTATCATAAACGCTCCTGCTTCTTTGAGTTTGTCAGCGCCTCCTTTCAGGATTTCCTTCAAAATTGATTTATCCATCTCATTTACTGGAAAACAAACAATATTCAGTGCCAGAAGAGGTTTTGCACCAACTGCGTATATGTCACTTAAGGCATTTGCAACTGCTATTTGTCCAAAGTCATAAGGATTATCCACAACAGGAGTGAAGAAATCAACGCTTTGCACAATAGCGATTTCTTTATTTAAACGATAAATTCCTGCATCAGACCAGTCTTCAGAGCCAATCAAAATATTGGGGTCTTTGGGTAAAGGAATCTCTTTTAGTATTTCTTCAAGGTCCCCTGGACCTATCTTTGCTGCTCAGCCAGCAGCCTTAACTTTTTCTGTAAGCATTTTAATACCTTGTTGTTTTTTTTAATTTTACCATAATTTTAAATAGTTTGCCATTTAATGTTTCCATTTGCTAACATTAAATAATGAAACTCTGGAAAGCTGTAGCAATTGTTTTTGCAGGCTATTTTTTATTTTTCACACTTTATGTAACAATAGAACTTACAAAACCTATAAATATCTCCGAGGATACAGAAGTTTACATACCCAGGGGTGCAACATTTTCCTCAATAGCTAAAACTTTTAAAGAAAAAGGGATTATCAGAAACGAGACTCTTTTCATTATAATAGGAAGAATTTACGGAATTGAAAGAAAAGCAAGGGCTGGATATTATCTATTTACTAAAGAAATGACAGTGCTTGATGTTATTAAAAAGCTTCTTCAGGGAAAGATCTTAGAATATACTATTACAGTTGTTGAGGGTGACAGTCTATACGAGATTGCTGAGAAGCTTTCAAAAATTAATCCTGATTTTAAAGATAAACTATTTCAGCTTGCATATGACAAAGCATTTCTTCGGTCTTTACAAATTGATGCGCCTTCGTTAGAAGGATATCTTTTCCCTGATACTTATAACATTCCAAAAGGACTGGATCTTGAAGAGATTGTCAGACTGATGGTAAAGAGATTCTGGGATGTTTATGATTCAAATTTAATGAAAAAAACAAAAAAAATTGGCTGGACAGTGAATGAAGTAGTTACGCTTGCATCAATAATTGAGAAAGAAGCAAAATTAGATGAAGAAAAGCCTTTAATTTCAGCAGTTTATCACAATAGACTTAAACTTGGAATGCCTCTTCAGGCTGATCCAACAGCAATTTATGGGGTTAAAAGATATAAGGATGGAGTCACAAAAAAAGATCTTAGAAACCCCTCTCCATACAATACTTACATAATTAAAGGACTTCCACCAGGACCCATTGCTTGTCCTGGATTAAAATCAATTTTAGCTGCTTTGAATCCTGCTAAGGTTTCATATCTTTATTTTGTATCTCGCGGGGATGGAACTCATGAATTTTCCTCTGACTATAAAACACACATTTCAGCTATAAGCCAAATAAGAGGTAGCAGAGTTGATTGAAAGAAGAAAGACAAGAAGAATTTATGTTGGAGATGTTTCAATCGGAGATGGAGCTCCTGTAAGGGTTCAGTCAATGACTAAAACAGATACTCGAAATGTTAAAGCCACTGTCAGACAGATAAAAACACTTGAAAAAGCAGGTTGTGAAATAATAAGGGTTGCAGTTCCTGATGAGGCTGCTGCAAAAGCATTAGGAGAAATAAAAAAAATGATAAAAATTCCTTTAATTGCAGATATACACTTTAATTATAAACTTGCGCTTGAGGCAATTAATCAGGGAGTTGACGGATTAAGAATAAATCCTGGAAATATTGGAGCAAAATGGAAGGTTAGGGAAGTGGTTAATGCTGCAAAGGACAAAAGGATACCAATAAGAATAGGAGTTAATGCAGGATCTTTACCAAAAGATTTAATTGAAAAATACGGAGGCTGTACACCTCAGGCAATGGTTGAGGCAGCAGAAAGGCACATCGAAATTCTTGAAGAACTTGATTTTCATGATATTAAGGTTTCATTGAAAGCATCAGATGTTATGAAAACAGTTGAAGCTTACCGTGCTTTCAGCAATAAATATGACTATCCACTTCATGTTGGAATTACAGAAACAGGACCTGTGCCAGAGGGTGTTGTAAAGAGTTCCATTGGCATAGGACTTCTTTTACTTGAGGGGATTGGAGATACAATAAGAGTTTCTCTTACAGATTCTCCTCAGGTTGAAGTTAATGTGGCATACGAGATATTGAGGGTGACAGGATTAAGACAGTTTGGAGTTGATATAATAAGTTGTCCTACCTGTGGAAGATGTGAGGTGAATATTAAAAAAATGGTGAAAGAGGTAAAAAAAGCTCTGTCGTATATAAAACAGCCTATACAGGTAGCTATAATGGGCTGTTCAGTTAATGGTCCTGGAGAAGCTAAGGAAGCAGACTTTGGAATAGCAGGAGGACGCAGACAGGGAATAGTTTTTGCAAAAGGAAAAATTATAAAAACAGTAAAAGAAAACAAGCTTGTAGATACCTTAGTTGAGGAAATTAGGAAATCCATTGGTACAATGCATCATTAAAGTCGCAATCCCTTTTAAATGAGGTCAAGTTTCCTACTTACTGGCTTAATTAAAAACAAAGCCTTCTCAGGTATTTTGTTTTTATTTAATTTGCTGTCTTTTGTTCACAAAAACGCAAACTACACCACCATTGTTATAAATAATTTGGTGGTTAAAGTCACAGTATAGTGCTACAAAAACAAGAGGGTATTGGTCGCTCCCCCAACTAGGAGGTAAAAAAGCTACTATTTGCCCTTGTCTGCAATTGGAAGGGTTTCCTAGATCTGAGACAACACAAAACTGAGAGTTGTCTATTTTTTGGAATTTTTTTGTGCATCCAGATAAGGTAATAATGGTAGCTATACTTAAAAGTATCAGCAAAAACAGGAATTTTTTCATATACCCCTCCTCTCAAAATAGTGTTAACTCTTTTTAATTTTCTTACAACTTTTCTCATTTTGTCTAGATAAACATTATAACAAATGCGGAAACTATGCGAAATACGACTTTATAAGATGTCGCAATCCCTTTTAAATGAGGTCAAGTTTCCTACAGCAAAAGCTTGGACCGAGGGAAGTATTGGTTTTGTCTTGTCGCAATCCCTTTTAAATGAGGTCAAGTTTCCTACGATTACAAGGTTAGGAGAGGAATTGTATTTGTGAGATTGTCGCAATCCCTTTTAAATGAGGTCAAGTTTCCTACGTCTCCCTTGTGGAGGATCTCTCCCGGAGGGATTTCACGTCGCAATCCCTTTTAAATGAGGTCAAGTTTCCTACGCCTTGTGATAAGGAAAGTTGTTTTTATGCCAAATATGTCGCAATCCCTTTTAAATGAGGTCAAGTTTCCTACCAGAGACAGCTTATATAGGCTTTATTTCCGCGGTTGGGTCGCAATCCCTTTTAAATGAGGTCAAGTTTCCTACTATGAAAAAAGAAAAAATTATTGAAATATTAAGAAAGTCGCAATCCCTTTTAAATGAGGTCAAGTTTCCTACCTCTACGGGTGGCAGTCTGAGTTACTTTTCGGTAGCCGTCGCAATCCCTTTTAAATGAGGTCAAGTTTCCTACTTAGGAGAAAATTTAATAGCATCATGCGCCATTGAGGGGTCGCAATCCCTTTTAAATGAGGTCAAGTTTCCTACGTAAATGGGAGGAGCTACCAGAGTCGGTAAAGATTTCGTCGCAATCCCTTTTAAATGAGGTCAAGTTTCCTACGCTTACCCGGTCGGAGGAAGGTATTGAAATGACTGGGTCGCAATCCCTTTTAAATGAGGTCAAGTTTCCTACTGAAGAATTCATAAAAATATGGAACAGCTTGACTCAGTCGCAATCCCTTTTAAATGAGGTCAAGTTTCCTACCCAGGTATTGGAAAAAGTTCTCTCGGAAGAGAGATTGCGTCGCAATCCCTTTTAAATGAGGTCAAGTTTCCTACAAGCCCC